>NZ_JAUBQQ010000008.1:0-150545 GCF_036701335.1 Microcoleus sp. Pol12B5
AAATGTGCTCTTTGCCGCACTTGATGATGTCTGCTTTCGCGATAAATTCGGTTTAGCAATTTCAACGAAAGTGGATTAATATCTCGAAGTAAAAACATATAAAACCTCTTTGAAGTGCGATTCGTTCAGTCGAAACCGCGAAATCGGGGGATGACTGGCTTCTACAGGGTAATCCATCAGGATTGAGTTCGCACTTTAATCCCTTGTAGATGACAACTTCATGACCTTGCAGGTGAGCGTTAGTATCCTAGAAAACGGTAAGTCCTGCCCCTCAGACGTAGAGGTGAAAGCATATCTCCCACTGTAGAGACTAGCCATCAATCGGTGAAGCGGAGATAAAAGCGGAAAAGAGCTACTAGCCTAAAAGTGGTATCCCGTGAGCAAGTTCCCACGGATAGCGAAAGCGAAGTCACTGCCTGAATCACCGTTACGGCGAACCAGCGAAATAAGGCTCTGTGCGCTGGAAGTCCCAAAAGGGCATTAGTAAAAGGTGGTATGAGGATTTCAATCGACATACCTACGTTACCTAAAAAACTCGGTGAAGAGGTGACATCCTAACGGAACATACCAATGGTCATGAGGAACGAAGTAACCCACCTGATTACTCTCGGAGAGGTCGAATACTTCGAGCAGTCAGCTAAGACGAAACATCTGGGTTTCCAGGTAACAGGTGGTATAGATTGAGTCAGAAGCCAACGCCTCACTGTAATAGTGAAGGATATGCTAACGGACTCACGGTAATACGGATGATATAGCTACAAGTAGCAATGTAAATGTCATGAACACGGCAATAAAACCGATGTATGAATGGAGCGATATTAACTGGCGAAAGCTAGAGCGTAACGTCTTCAAGTTGCAAAAACGGATATATCAAGCGTCTAATCGTGGTGATGTCAAGCTAGTACGCAGACTCCAGAAACTTTTGATAAGTTCTTGGGCAGCAAAAGCATTAGCGGTTCGTCGGGTAACTCAGGACAATCAAGGCAAGAAGACGGCAGGTGTGGACGGCGTAAAATCGCTAACCCCAAAGCAACGTTTCGCCTTGATAAATAAAATTAGACTGGGTTCTAAGGTTAAACCAACACGCCGAGTTTGGATACCCAAACCTGGGACAGATGAGGAAAGACCTTTAGGAATACCGACAATGGAAGACCGAGCTTTGCAAGCGTTAGTCAAACTGGTGTTAGAGCCAGAATGGGAAGCGCGATTTGAACCCAACTCATACGGGTTTAGACCTGGGCGCTCATGTCACGATGCAGTAGGAGCAATATTTAACGCAATTAGGTATAAAGCCAAATATGTGCTAGATGCCGACATTGCTAAGTGCTTCGACCGCATTAATCACGATGCACTTCTCAAGAAACTGAATACTTGTCCTACCCTACGGAGACAAATCCGAGCTTGGTTAAAAGCTGGTGTTATGGATGGAAACAAGCTGTTCCCAACTGATGAAGGTACACCACAGGGTGGGGTGATTTCACCTCTACTCGCTAATGTCGCCTTACATGGGATTGAGGAATTGATTAGGGGTTTAGCCCCAAAATTCGACATGAAGCGACCCGACAACACTCAATTGGGTGTAAGAGATAAGCTGAAATCGATTTCATTGATAAGATACGCAGACGATTTTGTAGTCCTTCATGAGGATTTAGAAGTCGTCAAACTGTGTAAGTTAGAGATAGAGAAGTGGTTAAGTGGCATTGGGTTAGAATTAAAACCAAGTAAAACAAGATTAGCTCACACCCTGAACAGATTAGAGGATGAAGAACCCGGATTTAACTTTCTAGGATTCAACATCAGACAATTCCCTGTTGGAAAACACAATTCAGGAAAAAAGAGTAAAGTCGGGTTATTAGGTTTTAAAACTATTATCACCCCTAGCAAGGAAAGTCAGAAGAGACACTACAGAAAAGTTGCAGAAGTAATAAACAAATCGCGTGGGTTAAACCAAGCGGCTTTAATCAAAAAACTCAATCCCATCATAAGGGGTTGGTGTAATTACTTTTCAACAGTCGTCAGTCAGAAAGTATTTGAAAGGCTGTGGCACTTAGTGGTTTGGAAGCTCCTGAAATGGGGTCGCCATCGTCATAGGAATAAAGGCAGAGGGTGGATACGCCTTAAATATTTCAAAACCGTAGAAGGTGATAACTGGGTGTTCGCAACCAGAGAGGGTAATAACCCTTATGCGCTAATACAACATAGTTCCACTGAAATAAAACGCTATGTAAAAGTAAAAGGGATGGCATCACCCTATGACGGGGACTGGATATATTGGAGTTCAAGAATGGGAGTACACCCCGAAATACCCGTAAGAGTGGTTAAACTTCTCAAGCGACAAAAAGGGAAATGCACTCACTGCGATAACTACTTCAAAGATGGAGATTCGATAGAGGTTGACCACATCATCCCCAAATCGAAAGGTGGAAGGGAATTGTATGATAATTGGCAACTACTCCATCGACACTGCCACGACACAAAGACTGCCAATGATGGCAGTCTCGGTAACAAATCTAGCTGCAAAAGTGCTAAACCTAAGCCACCAGTGGAACCAAGCCTTTGGGTTTGGGAAAATGATATGTTGGTAATGACGTACTGATGACAACAGCCGTTTTATTGAGGAGCGGAATGATGGGAAACTATCACGTTCCGTTTTGGAGAGCAGTGGAGGGGGCGACTCCTTCACTGACTTTAATCACAACTTGATATTTTTATTATATCATATTACTTCTTTGTGTAATTAAATTTGTTTAACTACTTATTGACCCTCTCCAACGGCGACATTACCGCAGCCGTCAACGCTCAAAATGACTGTGGCAAAAAAACCGAAAATCTGCTGAAAATCCTCAGAGAAAAACCTTGCTTGCTCGTATTCGATTGCGCCGACACACTTTTGAAAGCAGGAGAGGCAAAAGCGGCGGATTATTTCGCCGACGATTGTGCAGAATATGCTTGGTTATTCAAACAACTATTAGAAACAGAACATCAAAGCAAAATTATTTTCACCAGCCGCGAAAGCTTAGGCAAATTGCCGTCAACAGTCACCCGCGAAATCCAGCTAAACGGATTGGATCGAGATGCGGCAGTTGCCCTATTGCAATTTTTTAATCTGACTGCAAATCCAGAGGAATTAGCCGAAATGTGCGATCGCTATTCAGGACATCCCAAAGCCTTACAACTCGTCGCAGCCTTGATTCGAGATGATACCGAGTTTCAGGGAAATGTCGGGATTTTTATGCACCAGAGAGACTGGTTGCTGATTCGAGATATTGAAAGAGCGATCGATGAAATGATAGCCCGTCTCAGCGACGGCGATCAAACTTGTCTCAGCCGAATTTCTGTCTATTAAACTTCAGAATATCCGCTATCTTTTTCAGGGATTAGCGCTCAAATGCCATAAGTTAGCAAGTATGAACTCAAAGAAAGTATTATTCAGGCCCTCAAGCGCCGACAATTGCTATATTACGATCGCCACCTCAAATCCTATCACTTGCATCCCCTAGTCCGAGAAAAGGGCGAGTACCTGCTAAGTCAAAACCCTGAAAATCTCCGTACCGCCCACAGCCAAGCCTATAGTTATTATATTAGCCTTCCCCTCAAACCTAAATCGGAATGGCAAGATATCGAGGATATTAAGCCCCTAATCAGAGCGCACTATCATGCTTCTCAAGCAGGAGATTTAGATGCAGCAAATGCGATTATTTCTGAAGTCTATGAGTATTTGCGGCAGTGGAATTGTACAGAGTTAGTATGTGCAAATCTACCGTTGCCATTGTTAACGGAAGTCAAAAACATTAGCCTTTAAGAGGCGGGCAAGATGCCCACCCCACAAGAAACTTGATCTTTTGTGGAACGGGCATCTTGCCCGTTTTCTTAGTCCGCGAAGGCGGACTTCATTTGTGTAGCTGCGGTTTCAACCGTCCGGTTTCAGTTTCAGCCGCCGATTTTATGGACTTCAACCACTAGAATAAATCCCTCTTTCTTGCAGTTGCTGCATAAAAAACTCTTCCAAACTAGGCTTAGCCAAATTCATCCCAATTAGCTGCCCTCCCGTACCACTCAGACTAGAAAGAAACTCCTTCGGATCGCCCTGCAAATGACCGTACCACAAATCATTATCCACTTCCATATCCGGTATCCATTTTTTCAGGATATTCAAGTGACCGCCCCTACCTTCAACCCGGTAAGTTTCAGTATTACCTAGGATTTCGTCGATCGCACCAATGCAGATTAATTCACCTCTGGCCAAAATTGCCACTCGATCGCAAATCTTCTCCACATCAGACAATATATGCGAATTAAAAAAAATCGTTTTTCCTTGATTTTTCAGCGATAAAATTATCTCCCGCATCTGATAGCGTCCCATCGGATCTAAACCAGACATCGGCTCATCCAAAAATACCACATCTGGATTGTTAATCAAAGCTTGAGCCATGCCGATCCGTTGCAGCATTCCCTTAGAATAGTGGCGCAACTGTTTTTTAATTGCCGCCGATTGAGATAGTCCAACTAAGTCTAGCAAATTCGGAATTCGCTGTCGCTGAATCGAAGGGGGAATTTCAAACAAGCCCGCCGCAAATTGCAAGAATTCCCAGCCCGTGAGATAATCGTAAAAATAGGGATTTTCTGGCAAGTAGCCGACTCGCTGCTTCACAGCGCGATCGCCCAAAGGCCTCCCCAACAGCAGCGCCCGCCCAGAAGTGGGGCGCACTATACCCAGCAAAGTTTTCAACAGCGTAGTTTTCCCCGCTCCATTTTGCCCTAACAACCCAAAAGTTTCCCCCTCAGAGACAGTCAGAGTGCAATTTTTGAGCGATTCAATTTTTTCATTCATCCAGAAGCCGGTACGGTAGAACTTCCCCAGATTAAATGTTTCCACCACTGGGGTAGCTCTGGGCATCTCGATGGGATTTGGCGCATCTACAAGAGGTTCCATTTTGGTCAGAGAAATAACTAGCACCTGATTATATTCTATTGCATAAGTTAAGTAATAATGTTGATATTTTTAATGTTAAACTAATATTAGCTGTAGTTAAAATTTGCTGAATATGGATCGTTCAAAACTTGTTGCTATTATCACTGGAGTGATTTCTATAATTTTAGCAGTTGCCTATCTGCTGCTTGTCACCATCCTCGACTTCCGAGGCGAAATGCTCCCTGCACCTCAAAGTCAGTTGCCAGTCTCCATGCCACTTCAGCAATTAGGCACTGCTAACCCGACTTTGCGACTACATTAGTTATTGGTTATTGGTTATTAGTTATTAATCCTTGCAATAACAACCAACAACCAACAACTGCCAACCAACAACTGCCAACTAACAACTGCCAACTGCCAACTAACTAATACACATGAATTGCTTTCATCATGTGATATGCAACTAGCAACTGCGTCAAAGCTAGCGGGTAACTTTGCAAAACTTCGCCAGTTGTGCCGATCAGTTTGCCAATTTCCGGGTTGCCTTGGGCGGAGCAAAATCCCCGCAGGTGTGGCAACTCGCTACACAACATCATTTCCAGTTCGTTTACTTGCTCGCTGGTAGCGTGGGAGTCTACTTCCAAAACGTCAACTGGTTTGCCCATATCCCGATCGAGTCCCAAGCGAATTGCAGGTTTAAAACTCTCGCTGCCTCGACCTAAAATTTCAGTAAAATCAGGGTGAGGAATTGTCGGTCTGAGAACTAAACGGACGCTCAAATTCGATTCATTTTCCGCTTCGGGCGGGTAAAAACTAACTACAACGTCGGCCGATTTGCGCTGAGGACGAATGAAGTCTTCAGAGTCAGGTTCCCGTTTTTTTATTTCTGCAAGCACCTGTTCTTCAGTATAACCGCGCTTCATAATATCGCGCTTAACTTTCCACTGAGTTCGCAACTCTTCGGGAGGAGCAAGATACACTTTTACGTCGTAAGAATCGCGGATGGTTCGGGTTGCGTAACCCAGCAAACCTTCAACTATTACAAATTTGCTGGGCTTGATGTATTCCGGTGGGTCGAATGTACCTGTGGTGTGGTTGTAGATGGGTTTGAGAATTGCTTGTCCGGTACGCAGCAGGCTGAGGTGCTGCTGCATGATATCGAGATAATTGCAGTCGGGATGCAATGCTGTGATTCCGATTTCTGCCCGCTGCTTTCTGTCGTAGCGATGATAGTCGTCAGTGCAAATCACAGTGACATTTTCTGGCCCCAATACTTGGGCAATTCCCCGCGTCAGGGTGGTTTTGCCCGCTGCGCTGTCTCCGACAATACCGAGAATAATTGGTCGATCGCTCATTGTTTTTACCCGGACGCACAATAGCAAATTTTGTTGTCAATCTTAAATCTTATCAAAGTTGTGTTCGATCCGCTCGCTCGGATGGTTTGACTTGATCCCGCCCCCGGAGTCTCCCCCATGTGTAAAATTATTGTTATATTTCTTAATATAATGCGACACCGCAGACTCAGGGAGCATCAGATAAAAAGATCACGCCCATTTCTTACCGCCCACGATGTCGATCGTACTTTTGAATCCAGCTCCGCGTCAGAACTTCGGGAAAATTACCCCTGCAAAGTGTTCGGGTAGTCTCCTTAGTCTTTTGTAGTGCAAATTGCAGCGGTGGGGCTTGTGAGATATTTTTGGTTTCCAAACCCGCAGCAAGCAGTGAATCAATTCGCCAGTCAATCAATCGACGCCCAGGTCGATCGAATTTATCCGAAATATAAAATTTTAGCCCTAGCTTTCGCTGTTTTGACAAATTAGTATAATAAATTTGACTTGAGGAGGCAATCATGCCCTCACAAACCTGTTTTTTTTCCTCTTGCTTGCCTTCGGCCATGCGTCTTTCCGTGAAAAAAAATAGGTTTGGACGCACCTGTGCGTAATTTATAAATTTAAACAAATTTTAAGTTTAACTAAGCCCGTAGCAAGCCGATGAATCAATTATCTTCAGAAAAATTAAGGGGCAGTATTTTAATTGTGGATGACAGTCTTAACAATTTATTGTTAATGGAGCTGATATTATCCAGGAAAGGCTATAAAGTAGAAGCTGCATCTAGCGGTCAAGAGGCACTCGATGCTGTGGATTTGGCTCAGCCTGACTTGATCTTGCTCGATATTATGATGCCCGATATGGATGGCTATGAAGTTTGCAGTCGCTTGAAAGCGAACGCTAGCACTCGTGGCATTCCCATTATTTTTCTGAGTGCTGTGGTACAAGCTTCTGAGAAGGTGAAAGCCTTTAATGCTGGCGGGGCGGACTACATTACTAAACCTTTTCAAACCGTAGAGGTGGTAGCTAGGGTAGAAAATCAATTGCGGCTGCGGGAACTAGAGTTGCAACTGAGGGATAAAAATCTGATGTTGCAGCAGGAAATCGCCTATCGGGAACAGGCAGAAATGGAAACGCGCTTGCTGTTGGAAAAAACCAAGTCTCAGAAAGAAAAAATTGAAGAATTGCTATTAAATATTTTGCCGAAACCGATTGCAGATCGCTTGCAGGAGGGACAAAGCATAATTGCTGACAGCTTTTCGGAGGTCAGCATTTTATTCGCAGATTTGGTGGGATTTACGAATTTTGCCTCTCAAAAAAGTGCGGCAGAAACGGTGAAAGTTCTGAATCAAATTTTTAGTCTATTTGACGAGTTATCGTTACGGCACGGTTTGGAGAAAATCAAAACTATGGGTGACGCTTACATGGTAGTCGGCGGTTTGCCCGATCCGCAGGAAAATCACGCTTTTGCTATTGCCCAAATGGCGCTGGATATGCAAGCTGCTGTCGCTAGCTTCAATGTCCAAAACAATCACAACTTTAGTCTCCGCATTGGGATAAATATTGGTGGGGTGGTGGCGGGAGTCATTGGTTTAACTAAATTTAGTTACGATTTGTGGGGGGATACAGTAAATGTTGCTCAGCGGATGGAATCAAGCGGTATTCCGGGGGAAATTCAGGTGACTGCTGCGGTTTACGATCGTTTAAAAGATAAATTTTTGTTTAAAAAGCGCGGTGCTGTTGAGATTAAAGGTAAAGGAGAAATGATCGTTTATTTGTTGGTGGGGCGAAATTAGTTATTAGTCAGTTGTGAGTTGTCAGTTGACAGTTGACAGTTGACAGTTGACAGTTGACAATTCCAAATTCCCCATTCCCCATTCCCCATTCCCCATTCCCAGTTACCACTCATCGTTGCGTTTGTTGCTGTAAGTTTCCCAATCGTCTTGTTGCGGCGCCTGATACAAAGATTCTGGTTCTATTTCTGGTTCCAATTCCGCTGACATTTCTAATTCTGGTTCCGATTCTTGCTGATAGATGTTCAGAGGTTCGACAACGCGGGCGATCGCATCTTTGACAAATGCTTTGACAAACTCGTCTTTCCGATTTAACTGAAACTGCCTTTGCACAACTTCGGTGATGCCACCATCGCCCCAATCTTGGTCATGGCGGAAATATTCAATAAAACTTTTACCGGCAATTCTGGTTAAATAAGCGGCACTGACTGCTTGAATTGCTTTGCCCAGTACAAACCCGGCCACGCTTAACTGCAGCGCCCTAGACACTACTTGAATTACGCCTTCAACTATTCCCAAACTTGCTAGGGTTTTTGCTAGAGACAATGCCAGTTCTTTCGCGCGATCGATATTTAATTCGCAGCCGTAAATCTTAGCAATTTCTACTACCATTTGAGCGTTAACTGCTGCTGTCGCTAACAAATCCACAACTGGCAAAGGCGTGACAGCAATTACTCCGGCTCCGATCCACTGAAATCGCTCTACTGCTTTATCAGCTTGCCGCCTTCTTTGAGCGTCAATTAACTTGCGCGCTTGGTCTCCCAAGTGCTGAGATTGCAGCAAAATATTGTCCGCAATTAAGTCTTCGCCTTCAGCTCGCAAAATCGCAGCGACGCGCCGAATTAATGGCATAATATCCGGGTATGGCTGAAAAATTGTGCCGTCTTCTAGTACAACTTTTTGCGGATTGGCGCTAATCGCGACTACATCCATTGCTGATACAAAACCTTTAACACGCTGCCGCAGTCGATCGAGAATTTCATCTCTGTCGGTGTCGGGATAAAGGTCAACTTTATTAAAAACCACGATCGACCTTTTGCCAATTTCCGCCAAAGTCCGCAGCGGTTCGTACTCGGATTTTCGCAAATCGCCGTCCAAAACAAATAAGATCAAATCTGCCCTCGCCGCCAACTGCCTCGCCAATTCCTCTCTGTAAGTCCCCGCAACTCCCGCTTCCAAGATGCCTGGGGTATCGGTAATTGCTAATTCTCGATCGATTCCTTTCAATTTCAGAGTGTAAGTTTCCCCAACTTCGGTAGTTCCCATCGGCGCGCCCACCTGTCCCGCCATCCGCCCCACCAACGCATTGACAGCGGAAGTTTTGCCCGCAGAACCGGTGCCGAAAACAACTACTCGAACGCTGCCACGAGCCATGCTAGCTTCAATTTCGCGAGCTCTCAACAGCAAAGCTTGCCGCGCTACTTCATCTTGAATGCGATCGACTTGTTGCCGAATTGCTTTGAGATTTTCCGAAGCTGCTTCACTTTTCACAACAGGAATCTTCGGAGTAATCGGCCGTTTTCCCTTAACTTTCTGGGGGCGTTGCAGCAGCCTAAAATAGTAAACCAGCGCAAAAATTAGGGTTCCCAAAAGTACAATTATCAGGAAAATCAGCAAATTAGCCAGCAGCGGAGAAGCAGACCACGCAACTTGACTGTAAAGCCCTGTTAAGGAACTCACCAGCCCAATAATCAGCCCCAGGGTGAGGCAGAAAGCAGCAATTAAGGTTAACAGGCGCGGCAAAGGCATGAGGAAAGCGACAAATAAAAGGGTTATGCTTTGATTTTTACATTACCCCGATCGTCATCAGTCATTGCAAATCTAAAATCTAAAATCTAAAATGGCGAAGCGCCCGTTAGCGTTAGCGAAGCGATCCGAAGGAAAGCCCGTCCCTACGGGGGCTACGCCAACGAAGAGGATCGTACTGTGCGAGCCCGCCAATCGCGATTCTGCTTGTCCAGCAGGCGCGGTTTTCGGAGTTTGAGCGCCAGCAGGACGGACAAGTGCGATCGCGCTCTTGCTGCAATTGTAGCTTGCACGATAACTCACCTACAGTTTATCGCCCGCCGCAACTGCAGGCTGGTTTATTTGCGTTTACCTACTTATTTATTCGGTGATTTATTCGATCGCGAGTCGAGCCATACTTTTTTATTAAGAATAAAATATCGCATGAAGTATCCAGAAACCCTATTTCTTAAGGTAAGTGCCTCCTGGAAGCTCCAAAAGCGGAAACGAAAAACCGGGTTTCTTAGGCAACGTAAGAGCATCTTAATTTACAAAAATTATCACATAAAATATCAATGCGGTACTCTCAAATTAGCCGCGAGTTAAGTTAGACTGAATTGTCAGTGCGTGAATTATTCACAGGTTAGCATCTATGCAGCTCAAACATCTAAATCAGCCTTCACAAGAACTCTCTACCTCTTGCGATCATCACATCAAAGAGAGCCAGCCACTCAAGCCCAATTATTTCGCTCACATAGCCCATTCCTTGGGCAACCTTAGTATTCGCGACAAAATCAGCAGTGGGTACGCACTGGCTCTTTGTGTTGCGATTGGAGGAACGACTATCGGGATGTTGGTGGGCACTCATTACTATCGCAGAACTAACAATCAAGTACACATCGATCGAGAAACTCAGCTTTTAAATAAGTTACAGGTGGCTTTACTGCGAACTAAAAATAGCCAAGAATGGCTTATTTACGGGCTAGAACAGCCCAGAACTTTTGACAATAAATACGAACAACTACAAAACAATATTTACAACTTGAAGGTGTTATTGTCTGAAGTCAAAAACTCTAAATACATGGAAGATATAGAAGGCATAGAAAACTTCAAAAAAACTTGCAATTCGCTATTGTCTAATTATCTTGCTCGAATAGAAACAGTTAATAAAAAAATCATTGTATTGCCAACTAACCCCGCTAAACAACTTGTAAAACGTAAGTTGCTGTCGAATTTAGATCGAGATAAAATAGGGTTGGAACTAGATAGGGCGGTCAATGATATAGCAGAAATTATCGATCGCGCCCAAGAGCAAGAAGATGCAGGGCGGGAGGATCTGCTGCGAGCCCAGACGCTGCGGGTGCAAATAATTTTGGGTAGCATGGCACTGTCAATCATCGTTGCAGCAGTGCTGGCGGGCTTCACCAGTCTGGCGATCGCCCAACCCCTCGCCGCTGTAACTAAAATCGCTCAGCGAGTGACTAAAGAATCTAATTTTCAGTTGCAAGTACCAGTTACCAGCACCGATGAAGTAGGAGTATTAGCAACTTCGCTGAATCAACTGATTCAGAAAGTAAATCAGTTGCTCAAAGAATTGAAATCTGAACAAGAAAGCCAGATACTTCAAAATGAGAAAATGGCAACTTTGGGGCGGATGTTAGCCGGTGTTGCTCACGAAGTTAACAACCCAATCAATTTTATCTATGCCAATATCGCTCCTGCAAGAAATTATGTTGAAGATATTTTAGACTTGCTCAAAACTTACGAAACAGAAATTTCCAACCCCCCTGCTTCTGTGATCGCCAAAGGCGAAGAAATAGACATAGATTTTCTCAAAGAAGATTTGATCAAAATATTTGACTCAATGCAAGTAGGCGCTGAAAGAGCCAAAGCTATTATCTTAAGTTTGAAAGATTTTTCTCGCCTCGATGAGGCAGCCCCTCATCCCGTCGATTTGCACGCCTGCATAGACAGCAGTTTGCTGATTCTCAACAGCCGCATCAAACAGGGCATTGAAGTGGTGCGAAATTACGGGAATATTCCGACTGTGGAAGGCTATATGGGTTTGCTTTACCAGGTATTTGTGAATCTTCTCAACAATGCACTAGATGCTGTGGAAGAGAAAGCAAAAAGTGAGAAGTCCAGCTCAGCCGAGGCGAAAAAACAATCGGCTTCGGAGTCACTCCAGGAAGCACCGAGTTTTTCGCCGAGGATTGTGATTGCTACAGAATACTTGGACGACGACTCAGTGGTAGTGCGAATTTCTGATAACGGTACGGGAATAGCACCAGAGAGCCAAGAAAAAATGTTTGAAACATTCTTTACGACTAAACCGAGAGGTGTAGGTACTGGTTTGGGATTGGCAATCGGTCGCGAAATTATCGTTAAGAAACATGGGGGGACAATTAACTTTTGGTCTGAGGTGGGAACGGGGACGGAATTTTCGATCGCCCTGCCGATTAAGCATGAGGATTTAAGGCAAAATACGCTCTTACAACCTCCAGTTGCTCGTGAATATAATTCCCTAGGCAACGGGAACGCGCCAACCAAGCCCGAAAAGAGAGGAGCTGTAAAAACTTAAAAATTATTCGTTTTAATCCCTGTTTCAAAAAAGAATGCAACTGCAAGCACGCTCCGCAATCTGATGTCAGAATTCATTCCCCATCTAAAATCTAAAATCTAAAATCTAAAATGGTATGAGATTGCTTACTAACTGGCTGTCGCTACCCCATTAAATGAGTGACAATACCCAAATCCCAACTATTTTTAGTAATCGTGAAAAACAGGAGTTGCTATAATTTAAAGTTGAGAAACAACTGTACGGAGCGAAAATTATGGGACTATTTGACCAAATTTTGAGCGCGATCGACAATCCCAACCAACAAGCAAGCCCCAATCAGTTGGGCAACATTCTCGGTGCGGTAGAGCAGTTGAGCGGCAACCAGGGCGTCAATGCGGGTACGACTCAGTTGGCGATGTCGGTTTTGGGCGGATACGTGCGATCGGCATTACAAGACGTGCGATCGCAGTCAGGAGACGCACAAGCTCAACAACTTGTCAACCAATTTAGCGGCACAAATCCCAATCCGCAAGCGGTACAGAGTTTGTTCGGAGTCGGCCAACTGACGCAGATAGTGAACGATATCGCCCACAGAACCGGTTTGAATAACGCCACAGTGCAGGCGATGATACCTGTTTTGGTGCCGCTCATACTGAATTTGCTACAAACCGGCGGCAACGCCCAAAATCCTGCCCAGGGCGGAAATCCCGTTTTAAATACGTTTTTAGATGCAGATGGAGACGGCGACGTAGATATTACTGACGCCATGTCGATGGCAGGCCGCTTTTTGAATCAGCGCCCTTAATTTGGGATTTTGTAACCGCAGATATCAGCGGATGGACACAGATGAACGCAGATAGGATTTTATCTGCGTTCATCTGCGTTTATCTGCCTTCATCTGCGGTTACAAAATTTCCTACTTTAACCCAAACCCAAATCAGTCACAGCACCAAGACTGCTAGAAGAAACCAACTTAGCATATTTAGCCAAAACGCCCTTAGTATAGCGAGGTTTAGGAGGCTGCCAAAGAGCCCGGCGCTGCTCCAATTCGGCATCAGAAACATTGAGCTGCAACAAGCGATTTTGAGCATCAATTGTAATCGAATCGCCCTCTTTTACCAAAGCAATTGTCCCGCCAACTTGCGCTTCGGGTGCAACGTGACCGACAACCATGCCGTAAGTTCCGCCAGAGAAGCGGCCGTCAGTAATTAATCCTACGGAATCGCCCAAACCTGCGCCAATAATTGCCGAAGTTGGTGCTAACATTTCGCGCATTCCCGGCCCGCCTTTGGGCCCTTCGTAGCGGATGATAATCACATCGCCGGCTTGAATTTTGCCCGCTAAAATTGCATCCAAACAATTTTCTTCAGATTCAAATACCCGCGCCGGGCCGGTAATTTGCGGTTTTTTAACGCCAGTAATTTTAGCAACGGCTCCTTCTGTTGCCAGATTTCCTCTGAGAATTGCTAAATGTCCTTGGGCGTAAAGCGGGTTGTTCCAAGGGCGGATGACATCTTGGTCGGTGCGGGGTTCGGCTGGAATATCTGCCAACACTTCAGCAACAGTTTGGCCGGTAATTGTCAGCGCGTCTCCGTGCAGCAAACCCTTTTCTAGCAGCATTTTCATTACTTGAGGAATGCCACCAGCTTTGTGCAAATCGGTTGCTACATATTTGCCGCTGGGTTTGAGGTCGCACAGCACGGGCACTTTCGCTCTAATAGTTTCAAAATCGTCGAGGGACAACTCCACTCCGATCGCATTTGAAATGGCTAATAAATGCAGCACAGCATTGGTTGAACCGCCGACTGCCATGATGACCGCGATCGCATTTTCAAAGGCCGCTCGTGTCAAAATCTGGCTCGGTAACAACTGTTTGCGGACAGCTTCCACCACAACTTTTGCAGATTCGGCAGCGCTGTCAGCTTTTTCGGCATCCTCAGCAGCCATTGTCGAAGAATAAGGCAAACTCATGCCCATCGCTTCAAAAGCGCTAGACATCGTATTTGCTGTGAACATTCCGCCGCAGGAACCCGCACCCGGACAAGCTTGTTGTTCCACTGCATTGAGTTCTGTTTCGTCAATTTTGCCCGCGCTGAATTGACCGACTGCTTCAAAAGCGCTGACAACGGTTAAATCTCGTCCGTTGTGGTGTCCTGGTTTGATCGTGCCGCCGTAAACAAAAATAGCAGGAATGTTCATGCGGGCGATCGCAATCATCGCCCCCGGCATATTTTTATCGCAGCCGCCGACAGCCAGCACACCGTCCATACTTTGGCCGTTGCAAACAGTTTCTATCGAATCAGCAATTACATCTCTCGACACCAGAGAATATTTCATCCCTTCAGTTCCCATCGAGATCCCGTCGCTGATAGTAATCGTGCCGAACATCTGCGGCATCGCGCCGGCTTCCCTTGCACCCGCAATAGCCCGCAAAGCGAGCTCGTTCAATCCCATATTGCAGGGCGTAATCGTGCTGTACCCGTTGGCAATTCCCACAATCGGCTTAGTGAAATCGCCGTCACCAAAACCGACTGCCCGCAGCATTGCTCGGTTGGGCGCGCGCTGCACGCCCCCAGTCACAGCTTGGCTTCTCAAATTTTCAGGCATTTTAAAATTTCCTTTGTCAGTTGTCTGTTGTTGACTTGTCAGTTGTCTGTTTTTCTTTGCTGCTGGCTGTTGACGGCCCAGTGCCGAGAGTTTTACGCTATTTTTAATTTTCTCAGAAGCGTTGAAATTTGTCAGGCCCTTTAAGAGGCAGTGGCACAGCAGTGTCCCGAAAGCAATGCAAAGATTCTACAGATACTACAGCGTGCAGAGTGAATACCGTAGTTATCTGGGATGATGTGGTAACACCCATCACTCTAACGTTTAAAAAAAATTGCGAGGCGAATGACATGGAGGCCGATCGAATTCTGAGGCAATATGCGGCCGGAGAAAGAAATTTTCGAGAAATTAACCTCGCCGGGGCCGACTTAAAAGGGGTAAACCTCAGCGAGGCTAACTTTACCAGAGCGAATTTCCAAGACGCAAACCTCAAAGGGGCTAACCTGACGGGAGCGAACTTGCGCGAGGTGAAATTGGCAGGGGTGGACTTGACGGAAGCCAACCTCAGCGAAGCAAATCTCATCGGTACCGATTTGAGCCGTGCCAATCTCAGCGGGGCTAACCTGATGGGAGCCAACCTGCGCGGCTCAATGGCCAGAGAAGTCAACATGACCAAGGCTAATTTGACCGAAGCTAATTTGACCGAAGCCAACTTTACCGAAGCGAATTTGTTTGCGGCCAACTTAACCGACGCTAGCATGATTCGCATTAATTTGATGAAAGCAAATTTAAGTTGGTCAACTCTCAAAGCGGTAAACCTGACAAATGCCATCCTCAGCGAGTCGCTTTTAGAAAGAGCTAATCTGACTCAGGCAATTCTCAGCGGGGCGATGCTGAGCGGGGCCAACCTGACTGGTGCAGACTTGCGCCAAGTAACGATGATTGGAGCTAATCTGAGCGAAGCTAATCTGAGCAATGCTAATTTGAGAGTTGCTAATGTGAGTTGGTCAACCCTGGCAAGAGCTAATTTGAGCGGTGCTAATTTGTACCGGGCAAAGCTGTGCTGGTCTAATTTTAGCGGGGCTATTTTGGTGGAAGCGGTTTTGATTGATGCTAATCTCAATCGAACTAACTTCCGCGATGCAGACTTGAGGCGGGCAATTATGCCCGATGGCACGACTAATGATTCTTAAAATTTGACTGTTAACTGTTGACTAATGACTAATGACTAATGACTAATGACTATCACTGAATTATTGATGTTGGGTGCGGCGGGAATTTTTGCCGGAATTCTAGCTGGATTTTTGGGTATCGGCGGCGGTACCGTGCTCGTACCTTTGTTGGTGGCTCTCAATTACGCTCCCGTGGAAGCGGTTGCTACTAGCGGTTTGTCGATCGTGATTACAGCTATTTCTGGCAGCATCCAGAATTGGCGCATGGGCTACCTCAACTTGAGTCAAGTCGCAGGCATCGGATTTCCCGCCGTCATTACAGCACAAATCGGTGCTTATCTGGCGGGGATATTTCCGCCTTACTTGCTGTTACTTACTTTTGGGTTGTTGCTGTGGCTGAATATTTATTTGATTGAAGTTCGCAAGCACCTGACAGCTAAGAAGAAAGCGGAAGTAGAACAAGGGGAACTGGGAGGACAAGCGGGACAAGGAGAAAATTCTCAATTACCAATTACCAATCACGAATTACCCCATAATTCAAATATTTTATTCCATCCAACTTTTGCTAAAATTGCCACCGGCAGTGCGGCGGGTTTATTAGCGGGTTTGTTTGGCGTAGGCGGCGGCGTAATTATGGTTCCCCTGCAAATTTTGCTGTTAGGAGAAAGCATTAAAACGGCAATTCAAACCAGCTTGGGCGTCATCGTCATCACGGCAATTTCGGCGACGGCGGGACACGCGGCGCGCGGGAATGTTTTGTGGGTTGTGGGGTTAATTCTGGGGGGTGGCGGTTTGTTGGGCGCGCAGGTGAGTACGCGGTTCTTGCCGAGATTGCCCGATCGTATTGTTAGTTTAGCTTTTCGATCGCTCTTGGCAGTGTTATCGATTTATGTTTTCTGGCAAGCTTGGGAAAAATTTAGTAACGGCTAATGGGTAATTGGTAAGGTGCGCGGCCCGGCGCACCCTACGAAAGAATGCGGGAAGATGCCCGCGCAGCACCCTACGAAAAACGAATAAGTAAGACTAATTTGCTGATAGTTTTTTCACGGCGCGAGTCAGACGCTGTAAATAAGGCTTGACAATTTCTTGATTTTGCCTCTGCAACTCGGACACTTGCTGCTGCAAATGCTGAATCTCGGTTTGCAGCATCCCTGTGTCTATTGTGGGTCGATCGAGCAAGTCCTGCAATTGCTGGAGAGAACCTTGGATTGTATCCAAGTCTACTTCGTTCAATCGCTCCTGTAACTGAGCCGTAATAGTTTTAACTTCAGTTAACTGTTCGCCCATCAATAAAAATCGGACGTTGACATTTTCCCAATCATGCTCTCTCAGGGCACTATTTTCCAAAATGCGGAGTTTTTGCTGCAAATCGGACAGTTGCGTGTGGAAATCCTGAGAATCTGCCGGCAGCGCCTGGGCTTGGCGTTCGAGGGAGGCTACGGCAGCTTGTACTTCGGCGATGACGCCGGATTCCAAGCCCTGGAGTTTCTGCCGCAAGTCGGAGACAGCGGTGTAGAGTTCCGCAGGTTCTCCAGGTAGTATCTGAACTTGCTGCGATCGACGTTCTACTGCGGCCTGTACGTCCGTAATCGCAGAATTTGCCTTTTGTTGCATTTGTTGCTCGAAACGCTGGCGATTGGCGAGATTTATCGAGAGTGCTGCGGTTAAAGGGGCGGCAGCGTAGACAATTTGGCCCGACAATCCTGCAGCAATCGTGCCAATAGCGGAACCAGCAACAGAGGCGTATTCTACCAATTCTAGCCAGTCCGGCTGGTTCGGGGCACTTCTGGAAGCTGGGAATGATGCTTTTTCAATCTTCTGCATAGCCTTTTAGTCGTAGTCGGATAGATGGCGATACCGACATGATAAAAGCGATCGGCAAATAAATCAGGCCTCTTTGTCAAAATTTCCTGATTGTGGTATTTTCATTGACCGAAAGCATCCAGGATACAAGCAGCCGGATTCATCCGTGGAGAAAGAAAAAACCTGTATCCGATGAAACTTGCCCCCAGAATTTATCCGTAGGGTCAATGCTTCAATCCTTTAATCTAAAATCTAAAATCTAAAATCTAAAATCTAAAATCTAAAATCGATTGACCTTCTGCCTTCAAAACGGTCAGTGTCAGGTAAAATTCAAAATAAGTCGATCGCTCAAAACAGTTAACCAATAACCGTTAACCGCCATCTGTCAGGAGTATACAGAAAATGGGTCTTAAGATTATTGAAAGCTACGATAGCAGTTTTGTCCTCGAACCAGAGGCTAAAACTGCACTGTTCAGTTTGTTAATCGGTGAAAGCTTTGTCAAACAAGTAGCGCTACAATTGCAATGCTCGCGCATTGAGTTTGCCGAGTTACTGTTTCAGCCAGTCCCTTACAGCAGCGATACGCCGAAGGGAATGCCTACGGAATTTGAAAAGTATCATCAATCGAGCGATTTTGCGATCGTCAACGTCCCCCCTAATTTCATGTTCCAAGCCAAAATATTTAAACCCAGCCGCCTCTGTGCAATTTATCGAGTTTTCAAGAGTTAAGTAAAGGCTGGTTAATGTGTGGTTTAATCTAAAATCTAAAATCTAAAATCTAAAATCGGATGACAGAAGACATTCAATCTCTCGCCAGCTTAGAATTCATTCCCTACATAGACTCCGAGGGAAAATTGCCAGATTTTGTCCAGGGAAAAATCGGCGTTTACGCGATTTTTGACAACGAAAAAGTCCTGCAATTTGTCGGCTATTCTCGCGACATTTACCTCAGCCTCAAACAGCATTTGGTACGCCAAACCCAATATTGCTACTGGCTGAAAGTCCAAACTATTGACAAGCCCAGCCGCACTATCCTAGAAAGCATCCGATCAAGTTGGATTGCCGAAAACGGTTCCCAACCCCAGGGTAACGGTGCCGATGCTGCCAAGTGGAACGATCCCATCGACACCAAAACTGTAATGACTGCCCAAGAAACGGCAAATTATGAAGGTATCTTCGCCGATGAAATTGCCAAAGATAAATTGTTGAAAAATGTCGCGCGGCGCGTGGAAAATGAAATTTTCGCGCTGCTAAAAGCTCGCGGCGTAACTGAAGAAATCCGGTTTAATCCCAAGCTGAAAACTAGCGGATTGCTGGATTTAAAGTAAATACGTTCTATGGTCAATTCCCCACAATCAGCCCCTGTTTGTAATGAGGACTCCTATCAAATTCTGTAGCAAGAGAATGAAACAGTCCTCCTGCTCACCCGGCACTCCGCCAGGGAATGAATTCCCTGTCTAATAGCAAAAGTCCTCTAAAAGAGGACTAATAAATTATTCAGTCCTCGGAAGCGAGGACTTTCGCTTTGAGGCAGGGGTTTCAACCCCTGACGGACTGACAGACTATCGGTTTTACCTTAAACAGATGCTCGCGTACAATCTATCTGATATATCCTCTGGGTCACTTAAATTTTAAAATGTTGAAATTTATTAAAATTTAACAGATATCGGAATCTGCACAATTAACTTGGTTCCTCGGCCCGGAGCAGAAATACAACTGATGTGACCTCGATGTTTTTCCACTACAATATCGTGACTGATTGCCAATCCTAATCCAATACCGCGGCCTACAGGCTTCGTAGTAAAAAATGGGTCAAATATCTGGTGGCGCACTTCCTCACTCATCCCACAACCGTTATCGGCAATGTGGATAACAACGGATTTATAGTTGTGAGTGGCTAATTTGGAATCTTGATTGTGCAGGGCAGATTCTGACTCACAACTTACTGAAGTGCTGATGGTAATTTTTCGGGGAGAAGGTTGAGTTTCCAGGGCATCAATAGCATTAGTTAACAAGTTCATGAACACCTGATTTAACTCACTGGCGTAACAGGTGACTCTTGGCAGTTGGCTGTAGTGTTTAATGACCTCTATCTCACCAGCTTTGTTTGTTCCCTTCAGCCGGTGCTGCAAAATAACTAAAGTATTGTCAATGCCTTCATGAATATCCACTGGCTTGTACTTTTGTTCGCCAAGGCGGGTGAATTTCCGCAAAGACATCACAATTTCGCTAATCCGAGAAGCACCCTCTGTCATCGAATTCAGCAGTTTTGGATAGTCCTCTGCGATGAATTCGGGTTGAATCTCGTTCAATTTGCCGATAATTTCTGCAACGGGGTGGGGGTAGTAATGTCGGTACAATTCGACGAGGCGAAGCAAATCTCGCGCATACTCCGCCGCTAGAGCAATATTGCCGTAGATAAAGCTGACGGGATTGTTGATTTCGTGAGCAATTCCTGCCGCTAGCTGACCTAAAGAAGCCATTTTTTCCTTCTGTATTAACTGAGCTTGAGTTTTCTTGAGTTCAGTTACGGTTTGTTCGAGTTGCTGGGCGTAGGATTGTGTTTGCTGGAATAACTGGCGCTGCACGAGTTGATTTGAGACGCGGGCGAGAACTTCTTGTTCGTGAAACGGTTTTGTGATATAATCTATACCACCAACTTCAAAGGCTTTGACTTTATCTAATACTTCATTCAAAGCACTGATAAAAATAACCGGAATGTCCTTGGTTGTGGGAGAAGCTTTCAATGCTTGGCAGACTTTGTAGCCGTCCATACCGGGCATCATGATGTCGAGCAAAATCAAGTCAGGAGGAGTTAACTCGATCGACCGCAGCGCTAGTTTCCCGTCGGGGGCGGTGCGTGTTTTGTACCCTTGCTGTGAGAGTATTTGAGCTAAAAGTTGCAAATTAGCCGGAATATCATCAACAATTAAAATATTCCCTTTTATGACGGGAGTTGGTTCGTAATTCATATCTAGTTCGGTAAAATAACCTTTATAGGTTTGTAGTGAGTACGATCGCCCGATCGCGTTTTATGAGGACGATGGTACTCATTACAAACCTATCTCATATCCTGATTATTTTGGTTCGGG
Organism: Microcoleus sp. Pol12B5; assembly: GCF_036701335.1. NCBI lineage: Bacteria > Bacillati > Cyanobacteriota > Cyanophyceae > Oscillatoriales > Microcoleaceae > Microcoleus > Microcoleus sp. Pol12B5. The sequence continues at coordinate 20,931 of NZ_JAUBQQ010000008.1, forward strand.
ATGGATGAGAGCTAGTATTTGATTGAACTGAAACTCGTTAGCCAAGGCGGCTAAAGCGCTAGCTAAAGCGTCATTACGATCGCGAATTTGCTCAATTTGGATCAGAATTAACTCTAAATCGCACTCAATTGTGGCTTTCTCTAAAGCTGCCAGCCAATCTGCGGGTAAAGCTGCCAGAGTCTCTGAAGTCGGAGCCTCGATTTGAGTTGACTCGGGAACACTCTCCGGTTCACCGTAAATGTAACGCACTCCCAGATGCTTGTGCAGGGTGGCAAAAATTTCTGTATCTCGAAAGGGTTTGTGGATAAAGTCATCGCAATCATCTGATACAGTAACGGTTTGCGCTTCCTCAGCGTTACCGGCACTCACGGCAATAATTGCCGTAGCTTGACCTTTAACGGTGGCTTTAATGCGCTTGGTCGCTTCATGTCCATCCATCACGGGCATCCACATATCCATAAAAATTAAGTGTGGCTCAAAACTCGACCACATTTCAATAGCTTCCATGCCATTGGTGGCTTCTTCGAGTTCAAAGTTAAAGCCAGCGAGGAGTTTGATCAGCAGTTGGCGGTTGTCCGATCGATCGTCCACAATCAAAATACGATAGCGTGGCTGGTTGCATTCCAGCGCTATCACCCGACGCGGTGGCTGTACGGGTTGAGTCGCCGGGGCATCAACGGCGCTGATGGGAATATCAAACGCGAAGGTGGTGCCGCGTCCTACTTCACTGCGTACAGTAATCAGGCCGCCCATCAGCTTGATAAACTGTTGGCTGATAGCGAGTCCCAAGCCTGTTCCTTGCTGAGATTTGGTTCCTGTTTTGGTTTGCACAAAGGGTTGAAAAAGCTTATCTAACTCATCAGGAGCTATGCCGGCACCTGTGTCTTCTATTTCAAAATGTAATTGGTAATTACTAATTAGTAAATCCTGATTTTCACGCTCTATAAATGCACTTAGTCTTAACCTAATTACTCCTTGTTTCGTAAACTTAATAGCATTAGAAAGCAGATTAATTAAAACTTGACGTAACTTCATTTGATCTGTTTGTACGTATTCGGGAGTTTCGCTAGAGCAGTCAAATATTAACTGCAATTGTTGCTCCCGTGCCTGGAGTTGAAACATCTCTTCCAGATCGTTCAATAGGCTGCTTAATTGAAAGTCTGTTGGGTTGAGGGTAATGCGTCCCGCCTCTATTTTGGCTAAATCTAATATTTGATTGATCAGAGCTAGCAAGTGTTCTCCGCTGCGGTTGATGATACGAATATTTTCCTGTTGTTCGCGAGTGAGGTTGGTAGAGCGCTGCATCAATTGCGAGAACCCCAGAATTGCGTTTAGCGGGGTGCGGAGTTCGTGGCTCATATTTGCCAGGAAAGTGCTTTTGGCAAGGTTGGCGGCTTCTGCGGCCCAGGCGGCTTGTTGAAGCTGTACTGCTTGCTGTTGAGTGGCTTCGAGCAATTGAGCTTGTTGTAAGGCAACTCCCAGTTGAGTGCTAATTTGCAGCCCAATATTGATTTCTGCTTCGCGCCAAGTGCGGGGTCCAGAATTTTGATAGCTGGCGAGCAAACCCCAAAGTTGACTGCCACAAAATATGGGAAAAATAACGTAGGCTCTAGCTTGAAATTGTTTTAAAAGTTCTAGGTAACAAGGACTCAACCCAGCGCTGTATATGTCTTCAATTATGCGGTAAGGAACGCCTCTAGCATACATACCACCTTGATTTCTTTGTAGATAGGTATCCAGCACTGGTTCACCGGAGGCTTGCATAGTTTTCACGGTACAGCGAGAGTCTTCGACGAGAGTGTTTGGCACCTTAAAATCGTCAGGTTGCATCAGAGATATCCAGCCGGCAGCCATTGATTCGGCAACAAATTCCCCACTCCAATCAGGATTAAAGCGATAGATACCGACACGATCGCATTTTAGGGTTTGTCGCAGTTCAGAGGTTGTGGTTTTGAATATTGTGTCAATATCTAAGGATTGACGGATGCGATCGATCGATCGGGCGATGGCTTGTTCTCCCTGGGCGCTTTCTCGCAAAGCTGACTCGGCTTGTTTGCGATCGCTAATATCCAAGACAGTGCCCAGCAAACGGATCAACTGCCCTTTTTCATCATAAACAGGTTTCCCTCGAACTTCAATGTAATTGAGCGAGTCATCTCTTCGGATCAGCCGGAGATCAATTTCAAAGCTTTGCCCCGATATAGCTTGCTCGCGCACCATTGCCAGATAGCGCGATCGATCTTCTGGATGAAAACGCTCGATTAATTGTTCGGTTGGCAGCGGTTTTTGAGTAGGATCGAGCTCATAAATGCGATAGAGTTCTTCACTCCAAGTGGTTGTTGCTGTGGCGATATCGTATTCCCAACTGCCAATACGGGCAATTTTTTGGGCTTCCAGCAGTCGGGATTCCGCCAACTGGCGATCGCTAATGTCGCGCGCTACCCAAACCGCAGAGCTATCCGACAAAGGCGAAATTTTAGCAGCAAACCAAACTTCTTGGTTATTAATCTGCAGACTGTAATCAAAACTAATAGTTTGTTTGGTTTCCAATGCCTGTTGAACTTGAGCGAAATAAATCTCCTGGCTTTCCTCATGAAAAAAATGTTCGATGATGGAGTCGATCTGATTCGTCTGATAGTTGTAGTGAAAAATCCCCTTGGTGGGTATAATTTGAATAGTTTTTTGTTCGCATTCAAAAATCAATACAATGTCTGTGATAGAATCAAATATTTTTACAATTTGCTCGGTAGAAGTGTAAAGTTTTTGTTCGAGCAATTTGCGATCGGCAATTTCAGATTGTAAGAGTTCGTTAGCACGAGCTAAGACGCCGGTACGTTCGATTACTTCGGCTTCTAAAGTACGATTGTAGCCAGTTAATATTTTTTCAGATTGTTTGCGCTGTGCGATGTTAGAAAAAGCAGTGATGGCATAAATAATGTTTCCGCCTTCGTCGAAAATTGGTGTGGCGCGCGCCTCAAAAGGAATAAATTTCCCATCTCGATAAAGTTCTACATCTTCAAGCAATACCGTTTCGCCACGCAGTGCTCGGAATGCGGGCAGCTCTTCAGTGGGATAAGGCTGGTTTTGGCGGTAGATTTGATAAACTTCTACTGCTTCTTCTAAAGTCGAATCTGGAATAGTTGCTACGCCGAGCCAATGCTTGGCAGTTTCGTTCAAGTACACGACTTTACCGGAGGTATCGTGGATAGATACTCCCGTAGGTATGGCTTCGAGAAATTGATTGAGTTGGCTCTCTCTGTGCGCTAAAGCTCCATTTAAAGATTTTTGGTCTGCAAAAGCCTGTTGCAGTTGCACTGTCATAAAATTGAAGGAATTGGCGAGTTCTCCGACTTCATCCAAGCGTTTATTTTCTAAAGGTTGATCCCATTTTCCTTTGGCAACATTTTTGGCTGCCGTATTCAAACGCATAATTGGCTTTGTTACCCAACGGGAAGCCAAAAATCCGATCGCGATCGCCAGCGGCAGTGTACCGATCAATAACCACAATGTATGGCGCGTATTTGCTTGAATGCGAGCCATGAAATCAGACTCTGGCATCACCACCACAATCAACCAATCCAAACCACGGAAATCTCGATAAGGAGTGACACGGACAAACTGCCTATCGCCCTTGTTCGCCAAGGTAAATCGCTGGGTTGTTTGCAGTGCGCCGAAGTTGCCAAATCGGTTGGCAAGTTGTCGAGCAATATCTCGCGTGCGGGCATCCTTGCTGTTGGTGGCTAGCAATGGCGTCGATTGCTTTTTTGTTGGCGTCACCAAGGGTGTTTCTAGTGTGGATGTGGCAATCAGATTGCCCGATCGATCCATAATAAAAGTTTGTCCTGAAGCTGAGAATTGCAGCCTAGCCAGAAAGGTATTGATTGCCGAGAGTCCATCATTATCTGTGAGGCGATCGCTAATTCGCTCTCCTACTTGTTCGATTAGCTGATGCGCTACATCCTCAACTGATTCCTGACCACTTTTGAAAGAAAGATAGCCCACTAGCCCAACTACACTTACCGTTTGCAAAACTAACGGAACAATCAGAACCGTTCGCAGCGGAAGCTTGCTGAAAAATTTGGCGGTTAGGCGGTTGAGCGGATGAATGGGCATGGATGTGAACCAATTGCGCTGATAATCGTATTTTAACTGCTGGAGCGTGCCTTTTCCTCCAATTGGCTCGCCCTAAAAAATGTAAAATTTTCCGCCCGTTTCAAGATAGGCAACTACCAGCGAAGATTGGACGTGGATGGAAAAATTTGCTTCTGTCTGTTCTGTTTCTAGCTGTTGGGAATTTAATTCATTTTTACTTGCAAAAATTGTGATAAATTTTCTAATTGCTTTGTGTTTATCGGCAATCATTTCGTTAATGAAAAGCCAGCGGGGGCGGGTTTATGAGATTGTAGATTATGGGCAATTATTATTGGTCAACCAGCCATTACAACATTTAACATCATACAAATCCGAATCAAACGGAAATGATATTATTCGTGCGATCGTCCGAGCCCGATCGCCCTAATGCCCATTTATTAACTTGGCTAAAAGGGTGGCGAAGAGAACGGGTTCGATCGGCTTTGTTAAGTGTTCGTTGTAACCAGAGGCGATCGCCCGCTCGCGGTCTTCTTCGCTAGCATAAGCTGTCAGCGCCACGGCCGGCAAGCACTTGATTTTGTCGGATTCGGACGATCGCACTTGACGGATCAGCCAGTAGCCGTCCTCAACGGGCATACCGATATCGCTGACTAAAATATCCGGTGGCGACTGCTGCAAAATGTCGATCGCCTCCGCAGCCGTTGCCACCGCAGTCGCAGTCGCCCCGCACTGTTGGAGGGCAACCATCAAAAACTCGCGGTTGTCGGGTTCGTCGTCAACTACCAACACCTTTAAACCAGCCAAAATACCCGGAGGCCTTGAATTGGATTTAGTTTCTCCTCTCAACTGCGGCTGCTTACTCCGATGCTGTTTGAGAGGTAGTGTCACCGTAAATGTCGCGCCCTGGTCTTTACCGGGACTTTCCGCAGTCACAGTACCCTCGTGGAGTTGCACCAAGTGCTCGACGATGGCCAATCCCAGTCCCAAACCGCTCTCAGCCTTAGTTTTCGAGGCGTCTGCTTGTCGGAAGCGATCGAACACGTAGGGCAGAAACTCAGCAGAAATGCCCTTTCCGGTATCGCTGACAGTAATTTGCACGTAATTGGGTGATGAGGAACCGCTAACAGCCACCGCAGATAAGCGCAGTTCCACAGTTCCCCCCGAAGGCGTAAACTTCACGGCGTTAGTCAGCAAATTCCACACTACCTGCTGCAACCTCTGGGCGTCGCCCCACATCAAGCCGACTGCGGGGTCAAGTTCTAACGAAACGGTGACAGACTTGGCCTCGGCTGCCGAACGAACTGAATTATGAGCCGCCTCGATCGTCCTTACCATGTAGAACCAGCCGGGTTTCAGGACCAGCTTACCTTGAATAATCCGGGAAACGTCGAGCAAATCTTCCACTAGCTGAATCTGCACCTTCGACTGACGCTCAATGGCTTCCAAACCCGAAGCTAATTTATCTTCGTTGTAGGGATGGGCGCGCAGGATCTGTGCCCACCCCTGAATCACATTTATAGGCGTTCGCAATTCGTGGGAAAGAGAGTCTAGAAACTCGTCTTTCCGGCGGCTGATCGCTTCTGCTTCCGCCCGCGCGGCTTGTTCGCGATCGAGCAACTGAGCGCGTTGGGCCTCGACTTGCTTGCGATCGCTGATGTCGGCGACGATCGACATACAGTTGATATTGCCGTTGCTGTCGCGGACTGGAGTTGCCCACAAACTGATGTCGATCAAGCTGCCGTCTTTCCTTTGGCGATGGGTTTCCATCCCGGCGATCGCGTTTCCTTGGCGAATTTTTTTCAAATTAGCAGTGAATTCCTCCCGCTTGTCTACGGGAACGCTGGGCACCAATTGACCTACCGCTTCTGATTCATGCCAGCCAAAAATCCTCTCGGCGGCTGGGTTCCACATTTTCACAGTGCCGTCGTCGCAGTCCAAAACGGTAATTGCTAGGGGACAAGCCTGAATCAAGGCTTCTAAAGTTTGATGGATGTGCGATCGCGCAGCTTCTGCTTCTTTGCGATCGCTGATATCAACGTTCACCCCGATCATCCGCCAAGGCAAACCCCGATCGTCCTGAAACACCTTAGCCCTGCAAGCAATCCAGCCGACGCTTTTGTCCGGGCGGCAAATGCGGAACTCTATGTTTAATTCCTCCCCGGAAGCCACCGCAGCTTTTACCTGCTTTTCGGTAACAGCGCGATCGTCTGGATGCACCATTTGGACCCAACTTTGATAGCTGTCTAAACTGCCGGCAGGCAGCCCGTACAAAGCCTCTAACTCCGGCGTACAGGCGACCTCGCAGGTTTGGATGTTCAATTCAAAAGTTCCAATTTTGCCTGCTTGCTGAGCGATTTGCAGCCGTTCTTGATTGTGTTTGAGTTCTGCTTCGACGCGCGAGATCTCGGTCAAGTCGATGTAGAATGCGACGATCGTCTCTGGTTCGCGATCGTCCGCGTTCAGAGTCGTCCCGCCCATCAGAATCGGCACGCGGCTGCCATCTTTGCGGATGTACTCTTTCTTGAAAGGAGTTGCGACTCCGTGATCCCGCAGTTCCCCGGCCGCCAAGGCGTCGAGGTGCAGGTATTCGGGGGGGGTCATCCTGTCCCACCGCATTTTACCGGAGAGCATCTCTGAGCGGGTGTAGCCGACCATGTTGAGCAGGGATTGGTTGGCGTAGGCGATGCGGCCGCTAAAATCGCCGATCGCAACTCCGAAAATATTTGACTCGAACAGCCGCCGGAATATGGCTTCGCTTTGCTGCATTACCCGTTTTGCTTGTTTGCGATCAGTGATTTCGGCTACCACAGTGCTGACTCCCAGCAGTGTTCCTGATTCATCGCTCACGGGGTAAAAGCTGATTTGCCAATCGCGCAAAACTCCTGGCTGTTGCTTGGTTTCGGCCTTAACTTCCAAGTCGATCACGGGGGTTTGCGTCGCCAGGACTTGGCGATAAATCGGCTCTACCATATCGGCCATTTCGGGAATTACTTCTCTCACGGTATGCCCGATGTAGTCTGCCATCGATTTGCCGTCGATCGCAGCGAGGCATTCGTTGATGCGGATGTAGCGCAAATTGGTATCGACAAAGCACAGCCCGACTGGTGTGGTTTTGTAAACTAAGTCGAGTTCTGCTAGTTGGCGGCGAATGCGTATTTCGTTTTCTCGAAGTTGGTTTTGAGCTTGTTTGCGATCGGTGATATCGAGTACGAAGAATGCTCCTTTTTCTGTGCATCCTTGGAAGTTTCCGCCGCCGACTAAAACGGGGAAGCGCGTGCCGTCTTTGCGGAGATATTCTTTTTCAAAAGGCGCGCAACTTCCTGATGCTTCGACTTGCGCGAGAGCGATGCGATCGAGTTCTAGATATTCCGGCGCCGTGAGTTCGAGCCAGCGGATCTGTCCCGAAAACAAGTCTTCCCTCGTATATCCGATCATTTCCAGCAAGGCGTCGTTAGCGTCAGTAACTTCGCCGTTGGCATCCCAGAAACCGATGCCGATCATGTTAGATTCTACCACGCTGCGGAAGCGCATTTCGCTTTCCCGCAAAGCTAATTCTGTTTGTTTTTCTGCGGTAATATCTGTGATAATTAGGCCGGCTCCGATTATTTCTTCTCTTTCATTTTTCACTGGGTAGTAGTTGGCTAGCCAGTAACCAAAATATCCCGGTTTCCCATGAGGTTCGCCACTCATTTCTAAGTTTAAAACAGGCTGGCCGGTTTCTAAAACTTGCTGAATTATCGGCGCAAATTTGGCTGCATGTTCGGGCAACAATTGGCGGAAGTCTTGGCCGAGATGCTGTTCTATCGGCAAACCGTTGAGTTCTGCTAATACTTGATTGATACGGATGAAGCGCATTTCGCGATCCATAAAGCAAATCGCTAGGGGAGATGCTTCTAACAGCGCGTCAATTACGGCAAAGGATTGCGATGTTTGAGATAGTGCTTGTTGCGCTTCAGTGTAAAGTCTGGCGTTGTCGAGGGCGATCGCCACGCGGTATGCTAGGTCTTCTAGCATTGCCATGTCTTCTGCACTGTAGCGACGGCCCAACTTCTGCGTAAAGCAAGTGATGGAACCCATTACCCGCCCGCGAGCCCTCAGCGGTACGCAAGCGTGAGATCCGATATTGAGCGATTGCAATATTTCCAATTCTGCTGCATTTTCGGCTCCTGCTGCTAAAATCTCCTCATCCACTTCGGCAATTAGTTCGGATTTTCCGCTGCTGATTACCAGCGGATAGCCGTTAACAGCATTTTCGGCGCTCAAACTTCGGATGCTGAAGTTATTAATAGTCTCAACCATAGAGAGTTCTGCGTGAGCCACAGCGACTAGACGCACATTTGAGTCGCTTTCGGTCAAATGAATGCAGCACCCATCAGCGATCGAATTTATGGCTAATTCTGCTACCTTTTGCAGCACCGTTTCCCCGTCAAACGCATCAGCCAGCATTTTGCTGACTTCTGCTAAAAATGCCGAGCGCTGCTGTTCTATTTCCGCTTTTTCCCTTGCTGTTTGCTCGATTGTTAACTGCAATCTTTGAGTTTCCGCAAGTTTTATTTCTGTGATATCGCGGGCGACAATTAAGGCTGATTCTGCTACGCCATTTTTGTCAAATTCGGGAACTACGCGGGATTGATAATTCCGGAGGCCGTTGATTGAGAAAGCTTGAAACTCGACAATTTCTTCTCGACCTGTTTCTAACACTTTGTGCAGGGTTTCATCCCACATTTGGCACAGTTCCGGCGGCATTCCTATTTCTTGACTGGTTTTACCCAAAAAGAATAAAATTGGTTTTCCTTGGCTTCTTTCAACTGCGTTATTGACGTAAATATAACGCAAATCTTTGTCAGTGCGGATAATTACATCTGGCGTATTTTCTAGCAGCGTTCTGAGTTGCTGTTCGCTGCTTGCCAAAGCTGCTTGCGCTTGTTGTCTTTCGGTGACATCTCTCACCGTACCCACGTATCCAATGAGTTCGCCGGAGTCGGAGAACATCGGCGAGGAACAAACGTTAATCCAGCGCACAATCCCCTGTGGTGTTTGCACGCGATACTCGATCGCATAATCCCCACCTTTCCGAGTATAATTCAGCCATCGGGCCAATACGCGATCGCTGTCTTCCGGGTGAATGCAATTCTCCCAACCGTCTCCTAAAAGTTCTGTTAAACTTAAGCCGCAAATAGCCTGACAGCGAGGGTTTGCATAGGTGTAGCGCCCCTCAAAATCTGCCATAAAAATGCCGACAGGCGAACAGGAACTTAAACAGCGAAATCGTTCTTCTTGAGCTTGCAGTGCTTCTTTAGCTACTGTTAGTTCTGCTGTGCGTTCTTTAACACGACTTTCTAGCTTAGTGTAGGATAAAGCCAGGGCTCTTTCTGCTTCTTTGCGGTCAGTAATATCGATCCCCGTTCCTATCACATATTCTACCAAACCCTCGCCATCTGTCGTCACAGTATTTGACCAAGAAATTAAGCGCTTATTACCGTTTTTACTACGCCAATAGTTTTGATATTCGCTATGAAAATGTTCGGCTTTGAGGTTGGCAAAAACGGTTTTAACCGGCTCTATTTCTTCGGGGATTAAAAACAAATCCCAAACATATTTATTGATTACTTCTGCTGTCGAGTAGCCTGTACTTTTTTCGCAAGCTTGGTTAAACCGGACAATCCGGCCTTGGCTGTCGAGAACTACAATCAAGCAAGCCGTCGTCTCAATGACTTTGGAAATAATCTGACGTTCTATTTCTTGTTCTTGTTCTACGGACTTTAAGCCAGCATACCAAGCGCTAACCATTGCAGTGGCAAAAAGTAAGATTACAGGAGCTGTCTGGGATGAAAACAGTAACAGAGTTGTCAGCAGTAAAGCGGTGCCGGCACTCAATGTAGCAATTTTGTAAGATGTAATGGGTGAGGTCAAGACCTGAAACCGACTCATTTTTATTGACCTGTAGCGATGGCGCGATCGCACTATTGCTGATGTCGATGAAACAACCTTGTTAAAACTTAGTTAAAACTAAGTATTTATTTTTTCTATACAAAACCACATTTGTCGGCTCTGTGCCATCTTCCCAGAGACAGATTGGCTGCGGGGTTGCTGCTGAAGCAACTGCTATCATAGATCAAGAGACAAATTAGATTATCTAATTTCTGGGAGCAATAAGCGAGTGAATCACAAGCTGGCAAAAATTATCGGGTTATTTTTCGCAGCCGCCACCCTCTTTGGATTCGTCGGTTACGCGCTTCAAAATCCCAACTTCGCCAGCAGCTCAGCGATGTCGATCGGCTTCCCCAATCTTACCACCCTGGCCGTCGGGGCGATCGACAACAAACGATCCCAAATCTATCTTAACGGAACTTGGCAATTTGTCCCCGCAGTTGGCAACCCCCAAACCCCCCCCGTATCCCCAAATTGGGGTTCCGTCTCGGTGCCGGGAGACTGGCAAAAAGAAAACCACGAATCCGTACCCGGAATCATCACTCGCGGCAGCGGCAAAGATTGGGAAAACTTCAACAGTAAACAACTATCAAAAGCTTGGTATCAGAAAAATATAGACATTCCCGGCGACTGGACAAACCGCCGAATTTTTCTCGACTTAGCCAGAGTCAGCACCGATGCAGTCATCTTTGTCAACGGCATTAACTGCGGTGAAATCTCCTGGCCCTACGGCACTATTGAAATTACCAAAGTAGCAAAACCAGGTCAAAACACCCTATCTATTTTAGTGGTGGCAGTATCCGATGAAAAGGAAAAAGCCGTCATCATGGGTCCCACAGAAATCTACACAGAAAAATCCAAGTTGCAATCGCGGGGAATTATCGGCGAGGTACGACTGCTGAGCCTTCCCCCCGGCCCGCTGATTAGCGACGTATTCGTCCAAACTTCCACCCGAAAAAAGCAAGTTAAATTAGAGGTAGAACTCAAAGACGTTGCCCAAAGCGGTCAAGTTAAATTAATCGCGGAAATGCTCGACGAAAAAGGCAAAGTACAACAAAAATTCACCGCAACTGCCAAGGTTCAAGCTAAACCAATTCAGACCATCCAAGTTCAGTGGAATTGGCCAAATCCCCGCCTTTGGGATGTCGGGCAACCAAACCTTTACACCCTGCAATTAGAAGTAAAAAACAGCGGTATTGACACGCAATACTACCAACCTTTTGGCTTCCGCGAATTTTGGATAGAAGGGCGCAAATTTTTCTTAAACGGAACCGAATTGCGGCTGCGACCAATCTTGCACTCGGATACTTGGCAAGGCGGGACATTAGAAGTGGCTGATAGCCTAATTGATGGCTACGTCAAAGCAGGTTTTAACATAACAGAAATGTGGCCTTGGAATCACGACGAACGGGGTAGATGGCACTTCCGAGAGTTATTTTCCGAAAGAGCAGACCTCAAAGGTTTTCCCATTATGGCTCCCGCTTTAGACATTAGTCCTATCGCTTGGAACGGCAAATGGAAGAACCCCCTGTGGAAAAACCGCTGGAAAGACCGAATGGTGACAGAAATGCGCCGCTACCGCAATCATCCATCAATATTAATGTGGGCGACAAGTCCTAATTTTTTCGGCAACGCTGACGACCTAAATCCCCGTCGCATCGGCAAAAGCAAAGTAGAAGGAACTCTCAGTCCCTCGGACAACCAGCGTTTGCGGGTCAACACTCCGCTAGGAAATGACGCTATAGCTTCGATAAAATCGGCTGACCAAACCAGACCTGTGATGGTACACCAAGGCGCCAACTTCGGTGATGTTTATGCGCTGAATTCTTATTTAAATCTGATTCCCTTGCAAGAACGAGAAGAGTGGATTTCTGAGTGGAGCAAAACCGGGGAAAGACCCTACATGGCAGTCGAGTTTGGGACTCCTCTGCACGCAACGATGATGCGGGCCCGCAAAGGTTTTGGTCTGGCGATTCTCAGCGAACCTTGGATGACGGAGTTTGCGGCAATTTATTTTGGTAAGCAGGCTTACGAGTTGGAAACATCCGCTTATAAATCTAAAATTCGCGAGCAATTTGTCAAGGGTCAGGAGTATCAAAGCTGGCATTTTCAAAAAGAGTTGGATTTTGCACCCGCTTTTCAAAAGTTGCAGCAGTTATTCAGTACAAATACTTGGCGGAGTTGGCGGACTTTTGGAATGTCTGGGGGGATGATTCCTTGGAATGACGGACATGGTTGGGAAGTGTCCGAAGCAGGCCGAAAAAAGGTAGATATTGGGGCATTTCAACCGGGTGGCAGGGGAGTTTATTTGAAGCAAGTGTCGAATAATCTTTTGAATTATTTGCAGCCCGAAGCTTACACTGTTCATCCTGGGGGCGAGGCAATTATGAAGAATAATAGCTCGACTTTGGCTTGGATTGCTGGTGCTAGCCCGGTTTTTACTGCGAAAGATCACAATTTGTTTGTGGGCGGAAAACTGGCAAAGCAAGTAGTGTTAATTAACGATACGCGGGCGTCGCAAGAATTTTCGTTTAATTGGCGAGTTTTGGTGGGGGGCAAAGAAGTAAAAAAAGGCGAGCAAAAAGGGAGGATTGAGCAGGCAGGAACACTGTTTTTCCCAATAGAGGTAAATTTGCCAAATACCATTTCTAGCAAGGCTGACGGCGAAATTCGCTTGACTGCACGGGTGGGCGATCGATCGCATTCTGATACATTTGCTTTCCGAGTTTTTCCCAAACAATCCAAAAGTAAGGATACGCTGACAATCTTCGATCCAGTCGGCAAAACATCGGCCATGTTAAAACAGTTAGGTTATCAGCTTGTACCGTGGAATGGTTCGCAAGTTTCCTCGCTATTAATTATCGGTAGGGAAGCATTTTCTAGCGGGGAAAATTTGCCGGGAAGTGTAGAAAATTTTGTGCAAAACGGCGGCAAAGCAATTGTGTTTCCTCAACGCAGGGAATGGCTGGAAAATACGGGTTTCCGGGTGGCCCGCCATGTCAGCCGTCGCGCTTATCCAGTTGACAGCAACCATCCCGCAATTAGCGGTTTAGACAGTGAAGATTTGCGGGATTGGGCGGGGGAAAGCACGCTGCTTGAAGCTTATCCAGATACGATCCAAACTGGCCATAATTTGAGTCCGGCAAATAAACCCTGGTACGGCTGGCGTTGGGGAAATCGCGGCGGTGTCAGTAGCGCTTCTATTGAGAAACCGCACCGCAGCGGTTGGCGCCCCATTTTGGAATCTGAGTTTGACTTAGCTTATTCGCCGCTGATGGAATTGGATTACGGAAAAGGGCGGCTGATTTTAAACGAGTTGGATTTGGAAGATCATTATTCTGTAGATGCTGGGGCGGCGCAGTTAGTGCAACAAATTGTGAGTTACGGGATGAATTCTCCGGTACTTGGGAAGCCGGATAAAGTGGTTTTAATTGGGGGAGATGAAGATGCCCAAAAGTTGGACAGTTTGGGGGTAATTTATCAGCGCGCTAGTTCGCTTTCTAATGATGTTGGTTTGGTGATTGTGGGGAGAGAGGCGAATCTGAAAGATGCAGATTTGCGCGGTTATTTGAATGCTGGCGGGAAGGCGTTTTTCTTGCCGCGTCAAGTGCCTGCTGCGGGTTTGGGCGTGGGTTTGCAGCAAGCGCAGGATTTCGGGGGTTCGCTGGCGGTTCCGAGTTGGGATGAGGTGAAGGGGGTTAGTGCTTCAGATTTGCGATCGCGCTCTTTTTATGATACTTGGTTGATTAAGTCTGGGGGAGAAATCGGTGCTGACGGTTTGTTAAGTCGGGTAAAAGTTGGCAAGGGTGTGGCGATTTTTTCTCAGATTGAACCGGACAGTTTGAATGCTGATACTAAGACTTATTTGCGTTTTACTCGCTGGCGGCAAACCAGGGCAAATGCTCAGATTTTGGCTAATTTAGGGGCGAGTTTTAAGGCAGATGGATCTGTGTTTAACGGTTCGAGTCAGGAGTTTTATCACTGGGATTACAGAACGGATTTTGAGAAGGGGGATGATCCTTATCGCTATTATCGATGGTAGGAAGTTCGGCAGCGGATTTTGTAGCGGATGTAACGGATGTAACTGAGATGTTCCACCATTCTCAATTATTTGCTTAGGAACAGGCAAGATGCCTGTTCCATAAGAGATAAATTTTCTTGTGGAACAGGCAGGCATCTTGCCTGTTCTTGACAATGGTGCAATTTGTCAGCATTGCAGTTATCCAAGCTAGGGATTAAAAGTGCGATCGAACAGAGGTTAGCAATTTCAAGCTTAAATTGCTGATTTTATTATACTGTTAAATATCAAAGGTCAAAGTGTCGCCTGAAGCGCGGGTCTAGTTTGTCGGTTTTCTTTTGGTTGCAGGTGCCGCAGAGGGTTTGCAAGTTGCTGATGTCGTTGCTGCCGCCGCGCGCTAGGGGGATGATATGATCGATCGTCAGTTGGGTTTCTAGTTTGGTTTGGCCGCAGCTTTGGCATTGGTATTTATTGCGAGTAAATACATATTTTCTGACTTCTGGGGGAATCGGGATTCTGGGGGTTTTAGACATGATGATTTTTAACCGCAGATGAACGCGAATTAACGCGGATGTTTGATGGATTAGCTGGGTGAGTTTTGTTGATTGAGCAGTTGGCGACGCAAATCGTCAAGGGGAGATTCTGGTTTGCTAGTTTCTGATTCGTTGTTTTCTGGTGTTTCTTCAACGTCTGGTTCGTCGGGGCAAAACTCTATAGTGACATTGAGTTTGATTTTAATCTTTCCTTTCTTCCAGCCCTGAGCACCCACTCTGAGAATTTCACAATCTATACCTTCACCAAACCAGTTCTCATAAGCAGTACGTAGTTGGTTAGTAGTTAAACCTATATCAATATTTAGATTCTGTTGCCTTAACGTCTCACTAAGTCTCTCTCCTAACACATATTCAGGCCAAGCTCGATTTACTGTTTCCTTGAGTTTTTCTACTTTAAGCATTGCGTTACCGAAAGATAAAGCATCCTCATTACCGCAGTTGTGAAAATCAAATTTATCTTCCATATTCTTGCGCGCCTCGTGTTAGTCCTATTTAATCTACTATTTCTAATTCCAAAGCTACAATCAAACCGCGATTAACGTGGTTTATAGCCTCATTTGAAAGGGAACCCAGTTTCCGGGCAATCATTGACTTGTTGAGGGTAAAAATGGACTCGCACCTAACTACAGACTCAACTCTAATACCAGCTAATACAATTTCATCTCCTGTTATCAAATATTGAGTGGTAGTCAAAGGGCGAGTTGTCTTAGAAGTACAAGGTACAAGCATCACATCGTCAAGAATTTGGTTGAGATTATCTGCCGAAATTATCACAGCCGGACGCAGTTTAAACTGTGTTAGCTGAGTAGATGGCATTGGCACTTGAGCCAACACTACATCACCGCGTCGTAAGTTCATCGGCAAATATTTCGTCATAAATGTCATTTTCCGCACTCAGCCAATCTTGATAAGCTTGGGATACAAGCATCGGCTGAATAGGTTCTTTTCCACTTTTCAAGAAGAGGGCTAGGTTCAGAAGTGTTGCTAACTTATCCTCTGGAAGTTGTTCGATTAGTGTTAAAAGTTTTTGGCGAATGTTCATAGGATTAAAGTCGCTCTTTGTTGGCTATTATAGCACAATAAACACAATAAAGATACCGGGCGAATAGAATTCGCGTCTACACAAACAATGTCCGCCTGCGCGGACTAAGAATGTTTTCAACCCGCGCAGGCGGGTTTTGTCTGTGTAGCCGCGATTTCCAATCGCCGGATTTCCAATTACGCCCATTCCCATTCCAATCATTCACCATCCACAGAACCACTATCATTTTGCCCAATTACAGGCAACAAATGCTCGTGCAGCTTCATCGCCTGCAAACAACTATTAATCCCAGAAACCGCCCGATCGTACTCTTGAATCTTTTGCTCATTCTCAGCTTGCCGCCGCAGATTCCCAGCAATCTTTTCCTCCGCTTCCTGTGCCAAAGTTTGCTCTAAATAATCGCGGGCTTGACTGTATTTCTGCAAAATATCATCAGCTTGCTTTTGGGCCAGCGGCAACAAATGCTCTTTCAGAGTTTGATTGACAGTTTGGCGGAAAGTTTGCCGAATAGTTCTAGATACTTTCGGCTCGAAATCTAGCCGCAATAATTGTCGAATTGCCGGTTGGGCGTCCACCATGTTTTCGCAGTCGAAACCTTGAGAAGTTTGCTGCAATGTTTCCCGGAATTGATAAATTGAAAATGTGCCTTCGTCGTAAAAACGCGGACTTTCTCGCACGTAGCGATCGCACTCAACGCCCGCCGCATTTACCAAAGCATCAGAAACCCGCTTTGATAACTCCTCTAACTGCTGTTCAATTCCCCCGTCGTTCCCCAACAACCGATAAAGTAATCGATAGTATTCCGACTTACGAACGCTATCTTTCAAATACTGGAAATAATTATCAACCAGTGACTTAGTAGCCTCTACTAAAATATCTTCCAACTGATTCGCTAAATAATAAAGCGCTTCAACTAAAACAGCAATTAAAGGTGCTGTGGCATTGCGGGGATGATTCCGCAAAGTGCGTCCGTAAGCCGCCTCAACAGAAAATCCGTCTAACAATTCATCTAAGCGGCGGATCATCCGAGATTGCAATTGCCGAAAGTCTATATCGAAAATATCGCATCTGTTCATAATCATTTCATTGACTTCTTCGGCGATATGTTCCCGGAAATCCTGCCCGACTTGCTGCAACTCTTGATTTAGCCGCAAAAGTTCCTGTGCTTTCATGGCTTCAATTTCGCGGGGCTGGCTGTCCAAGTTCCGCTGAATTGTTTGGTAATGTTTCCGCAGTTGAATGCACAAGTCTTCTAAGTCGTCAGCTAAATTTTTGAACAGTTGCGGGCGTTTTTCTTCAGTGAGGTAACGGGTGATGGCTGTGCGAAAATCTTCGATACCGCTATCTTGAATTAATTGAGTAATTAATGGTTGTCCTTGCTCGGCAAGAATCCGCGCGTAGTTTTCATTGGGTGTTTCGTAGCTGTTAACTGAAATGCGAAATTTGCTGGGAGATAGCTTACCGGAATTCGCACAGTAGCGATTAAATTCACTAACAAATTGCGGAGTCTCTTCACTATTACCGAGCAACTCTGAATCTAATTTATCATCTCCAGAAACTCGCCCTTGACTGGTGGCAAAGATTGTATTTAAACCAAAGCGATCGCGCCCTGTTGTCCCTCGAATCAAACTTCCGTAAAATCCCAACAATCCGCTAGTTTTGTAAACTCTCGCAGTATCGCGAAAGTCGGAATTAATCAGATTTTCTAAGCGCTGTCGCAGTTGCGTGTTGTACCAAGTTTCGTCAATGCGGTTAAAAATGTAAAACAGTCGATCGCGAATTCCCGGATTTCCCCGTGTTTTTTCCATCAACTCGGTTTCTTCCGTCGTCATTTCCCCAGACGAAGCCGCTTTCAAAACGCAGACAACCGCCGAAGTATCGGGGCTTTCAATCTTATCATAAGTCAATTCTGCATCCCGCTGCACCGGCGCATCAATTCCCGGCGTATCGATAATAATATTGCCGTCTTGCAGCAGCGGATGATAACAGTAATATTCAACTCGCTTGAGTACAGCGCTGTTACTACCTCGACGCGCATAACTAGCAGCTTCCTTGAGATTGGAAAAGTTAAACTGTTCCATCGAGTAGGTAGCGTTTTCGAGAGTTTGAATGCGATCGCGATTTGCCTCAAAACCTTCTAACAGCAGCATCAAAGCCTTAGCTTTTTTGGCTAATTCCGATTTATTTTCGCCGCCTTCCCTTTCAATAATTATATTACATCCCTGAGACAACAGCGACACTACATCTGTTTGATTAATATTAACTTCAGTAGCTAAACCTAACTGATGACAAAGCACAGAAGCTTGCTGGCTAATCTCAAACTCGCTCAAAAAAGTGAGAACCACGCGCTCTTTTTCCGGCTCAGCAAAGGCGATATAACATTCCGTACCTGTCGCGTGTCCTTCAGCACTGTAGAGCAATTCCCGCTCCAGCAAAGCATTAATCAGCATCGATTTTCCCGCACTGAAAGCGCCAGCAAACACAATTTCAAACTCAGGAGAAATTGCCTTTTTCAGAGAAGCTTGTACTGCCGTGATATCTTGTTGTCGCAAAGACGATTCCTGACGGAGCAGTTGCAGTAAGGAGTCAACTTGCTCTTGCAGATTGTTGCATTGAGGGGGCATTTGAGTCATCGCGGCAGACTGCTCCTGATTGTGGGAAAATTACCTTATTGTTAATTCTCTGCTAGTTCAGGAATAATCACAACATTAGTTTTACTTATGCGCTCCAGGATTGCTGAAAGTGCGATCCTCTTCGATGGCTGCGCTAACGGCTATTCTGGCGACAAATCCTATCGTTTACGCTTGTTTCGGAGTTATTAAACCGCAGAGGCCGCAGAGGGTGCGGAGGAAGAGAAGAGAGAGATGAATAATTCCGATACCAACGGATTTGTTATTATCTATTTAGAGGCAAGTGGCTAAATCTGATATGTCAGTAAAATTTAGCCAAGCATCTCCTAATTTTTCGTACACAATTAGTAGTAAGGCGCGCATTATTGCGGCACTACAAAATTAAAGTTGCGCCTTGCTTACTCTACATTAAACCGATAAATCCTGACGCGGTTTAAAAGACTCAACCTGCCGCAACTTTTCGTATAATTCCCGTTCCTCCTCACTAATTTCTTTGGGAATTAACACCTGAATTTCTACCAATTGATCGCCCCGATCGCCATTTCCCGTCGGATAGCCCTTGTTAGCCAGCCGCAACCGCTTTCCAGAGGTTACTCCCGGTGGCAATTTCATCTTTACCAAGCCGTCCAGGGTCGGTACTTCAATATCTCCGCCTAACACCGCTTCGCTGGGAGTCAGTGGCAATTCGCAGCAAACATCTGACATTTCCAAGCGAAAAAAGGGATGGGGAGAAACTGTGATTTTCAAATATAAATCTCCGCCGCCCATACCTTGATTTCGCAAGCGAATCCGCTGGCCTGATACCATAGCAGGAGGCAGAGTCACCTCGATCGCTCGCCCATCTTCCAGACGAATTCGCTCAGTACCACCCGAATAAGCCCTTTCCAAAGGCAGAGTTAGCCTGGCCTCAATGTCTCTTCTGGGTTCGCGATCGACTGTTTCCCTAATTTCCCGTCGCATTTCGCGATCGACTGCTTCCCGTCGCATTTCGCGATCTTCCGCATCCCTTCTGGCTTCACGATCGACTATATCCCTTCTGATTTCGCGATCGACTATCTCCTGTCGCATTTCACGATCGTCTGTTTCTCGTCGCATTTCGCGATCGTCCACATCCCTTCTATCTTCTCTAGAATTAGCTACATAACTCGTTCTCTTAGAAGCCGTACTCCACGGTTCATAGGAGGCTGATCGCGGTGCATCATTCGCGGTCGCCATCCTCACTTCCCGACGCCTTCCAAGCACTTGATCTAGAAATTTATTAAAATCAGAGTAATCGCTAAAATCGACATCTTCGGCCGGCTTTTTGCGGGTAGCTTTACCGTTTCCCCAAGTTTTGAAATTGGGAAGTCGCACCCCTTGCTTTCCTTGAAATCCTTTTTGTTTCCAGAATTTACTAAACTGATCGTATTGAGCGCGCTTGTCGAGGTCGGAAAGAATATCATAAGCTTCATTAATATCCTTAAACCTATCTTCAGCAGATTTATCACCTGGATTTACGTCAGGGTGCAACTGTCTTGCTAGCCGTCGATAGGCTTTTTTTATCTCATCAGCCGTGGCATCTTTGGGCACTCCCAAAATTAGATAGTAATTGCGAAAATTCTGCATAGTTAGTCATTAGTCATTAGTTATTAGTCATTAGTTATTAATTATTAGTCATTAGTCATTAGTCATGCTGCTTCCCTGCTTCAAACTAGGGACTAATGACTAGGGACTAATGACTAACCACTAATTACAACCAATCGTCGTCATCATCCCAATCGTCGCTTTGATTCTGATAAGGGCGAGTGGGGCGATTAGCACTGCTTCTACGATCGTTCATACGATCGCCCATACGATCGCCCATACGATCGTTCATACGATCGCCCATGCGATCCCCCATACGATCGTAGGGGCGATCGGGAATTGGATCGACAGTCGATCGCCTGTACGGTTTAGCATTTTGATAATAGCTGCTGTCATCGCTGCGCCGCTTGGTACCGTCGCCCGTAAAAGTCCGCTTCACAGACTCAAAGAAATCGTCATCATCGTCATCATCAGCAAAAGCTGAAACTTCCCTGCTCAAATCGTAAAGAGCATCTTGCAAATCCGAACCAACTTGGTCAACTCCCCGCTCATCATTGCGTTCCAAACTATCTCGCAATTCCCGAATTAAAGTTTCAATTCGCTGGCGGCTTCTTTGAGCAAACTGCATTCCGCGATCGAGCGCAACTTCTCGCAACTGCCGCTCCGCTTGATAAGCTAAAGCTTCAGCGCGATTGCGTTTTTCCACCCTTTCCCGCTGCAACTTATCAGCTTGAGCAAACTGTTCCGCATCGCGAATCATTTGATTCACTTCCTGCTGACTCAGCGTCGAAGCACCTTGCACAGTAATGCTTTGTTCCCTGCCGGTAGTTTTGTCCAAAGCAGTCACCAACAGCATCCCGTTAGCATCAATATCAAAAGCTACTTGCACCTGCGGAATCCCTCGCGGTGCCGGCGGAATTCCCGTCAGTTTAAACCGTCCCAAAGACTTATTATCTCGGCCTAATTCCCGTTCGCCTTGGATTACGTGAATTTCTACCACAGTTTGGTTGTTTTCAGCAGTGGAAAAAATGTCCGATCGCCTGACGGGAATAGTAGTATTCCGAGGAATCAATTTTTTCATCACCCCGCCGATAGTTTCCAAACCCAGTGACAGCGGCGTCACGTCCAACAGCAGCACATCGCGGACATCGCCACCCAAAATACCCGCTTGAATGGCCGCACCCACCGCCACAACTTCATCGGGATTCACATTTTGATTCGGCTCTTTATCAATCAAGTTGCGAACAACTTCCTGCACCAAAGGAATGCGAGTCGATCCGCCGACTAGCACAACTTCATCAATGCGAGAAGGACTCAAACTTGCATCAGCCAAAGCTTGTTTCACCGGACGCCGCAGCCGCTGCACCAAATCTGTGCACAGCCCCTCAAATTGACCGCGAGTTAGTCGCGTTTCCAAATGCAAAGGCCCATCTTCATTCGCATCGATAAAAGGCAAATTAATCTCCGTAACACCGACTCCCGACAGCTCAATCTTGGCTTTTTCTGCCGCTTCGATCAAGCGCTGCAAAGCTTGCCGGTTGCGTCGCAAATCAATTCCTTCTTTTTCTAAGAATTGTTCTGCCAACCAGTCAACAATTTTAGAGTCAAAATCATTGCCACCTAATTGAGTGTCGCCGCTAGTTGCTTTAACTTCAAATACTCCGTCTCCCACGTCTAAAATCGACACATCAAAAGTACCGCCGCCCAAATCAAACACTAAAATAGTTTGACTTTCTCGCCTCTCCAAACCGTAAGCCAAAGAAGCAGCCGTCGGCTCATTTAAAATCCGTTTGACATCAAGTCCCGCAATTCGTCCCGCATCCCGCGTCGCCTGTCGCTGGGAGTCGTTGAAATAAGCGGGAACAGTAATTACAGCCCCCGTCACCTCTTGTCCCAGATAGCGGCTGGCTTCATCGGCCAGTTTCCGCAAAACCATCGCCGAAATTTCCTCTGGGGCAAAATCTTTTTTCAGGCGGGGACACTTGACTTTGATGTTCCCGTTTTCGTCGCGGCGAGTTGTGTAAGGGACGCGCTTTGATTCTGGAGTCAGTTCGGTATATTTGCGTCCGATGTACCGCTTGACACCGTAAAAGGTGTTTTGCGGGTTGAGAACAGTCTGGCGTCTGGCCATCTGTCCCACCAGGCGTTCTCCTTCCTTTGTGAAAGCGACTACCGAGGGAGTTGTCCGCATCCCTTCTGCATTGGCAATCACAACCGGTTTGCCGCCTTCCATGACGGCTACTACTGAGTTTGTTGTTCCGAGGTCAATGCCAACTACTTTACCCATGCGTCAGTTGTCTCCTGTGGCGTTGTGTGTAGCCTTTTCAATATAAGCGTTAAGTATGATTGCACTTATTGTACCGCGTCGAGCAGCGGGGGCTGCAGGGGGATTGCCTCACCTGCGGTTCAGGTTGCTGGGGTTGGCTGGGTACGATCGATCCGCTGGTGGATGTACGATCGCCTTTAGGAGTAGGAGTGTCAATTTGGGAAAGCCGTGTATGTCCATCTTTAGAGAGCAAAAAAAAGTTGAGAATTGATTAACTACTGCCTTTTGCTAAACTAAAAGCAGCTAGCAGGATTGTTGAGCAAACAGGAACATAAAAATATGACTGTCAACTCTGTTCAAAATTCAGAATCCTCTCAAGAACACTCGATGGTTGACGTGCAACAGACAAGCTGCTGCATTGTGGGAGGTGGGCCTGCTGGTGCTGTTTTAGCATTACTTTTAGCGCGGCAAAACATTCCAGTCATCCTGCTAGAAGTACACAAAGATTTCGATCGCGAATTTCGCGGCGATACGCTGCATCCGTCTGTGATGGAAATTATGGAGCAATTGGGTTTAGCAGCACAATTGCTGGAATTGCCCCATACAAAAATGCACAAACTCACTATCCAAGCGGCTGGAAATACCGCCACACTCGTAGATTTGTCCTGTCTCAAAACCAAGTATCCTTACATCACTATCCTGCCCCAAGTCAAGTTTCTCGAATTCATCACTGCCGAAGCGCAGCGCTACCCCAGTTTTCAGCTAGTAATGGGAGCTAATGTCCAAGAAACGATTGTAGAAAATGGGGTTGTGTGCGGAATTCGATACCGGGGACGCGGGGGATGGCATGAAGTGCGCTCGACCCTCACTGTCGGTGCAGACGGTCGCTTTTCCCGCCTTCGCCAATTAGCAGGTTTTGAACCGATTAAAACTTCCCCGCCGATGGATGTCCTGTGGTTTCGTTTGCCGCGCAGTCCCCATGATGTCCAAGATTTCGGCGTGGGAGGTCGAGCTGCTGGAGGTCATTTATTAGCTATAATTGACCGCTTGGATTATTGGCAACTCGGTTACATTATTCTGAAAGGCAGCTATCAGAAATTGCGCGAATCAGGAATAGAAGCTTTGCAAAAATCTGTTGCTGAATTAGCACCAGAATTTGCAGATAGGGTCGAGCAACTAAAAGATTGGTCGCAAATTTCTTTTCTGTCGGTTGAATCAAGTCGCCTTCCCCGCTGGTATCGTCCCGGTTTGCTCTTAATTGGGGATGCCGCTCACGTCATGTCGCCTGTAGGCGGTGTGGGAATTAACTATGCTATTCAAGATGCTGTCGTCGCGGCCAATGTACTCAGCGCCCCCCTGAAAAACCATCACTTGCATCTGTGGGATTTGGCAGAAGTGCAGCGACAGCGGGAGTTGCCCACACGCATCATTCAAGCATTTCAGTCGTTTGTACAGGAGCGAATTATTAAGGGGGCATTAGATACAAATCGACCGTTTACACCGCCAGTTTTGTTGCAGTTACCAATTTTACGAAATATTCCAGCGCGATTAATTGGTTTTGGATTAAACCGGGTTCGCGTGCGAAATTAATCAGATACACCAATTCTAAATATAGAGGTAGAATGACGCACGGGTGGTCAGAAACCGGGTTTTTTGACGAATATCTTTCGCGCTCACCCACATATTCGGTAAAAAACCCGGTTTCTTTGGCATAGATGAGTAATTCCTGACAAGATTGAATTTCAGTACAAACTTAATGAGGCCAGAGCTATGCAAATTATTAAAGTACGATCGCACGTCGGTTCGGACGGGATGTTGCATTTGCAAGTCCCCGTTGGGATTACAGATACAGATTTGGAAGTTATTGTAGTTTTCCAGCGCATAACACCAGCAACTGAGGGTAAAACACCGGAAGATTTAGGCTGGTCGCCCGGTTTTTTTGAGACAGTAATAGGAAGCTGGGAGGGAGAACTGCTTGTTCGTCCTGAGCAGTTGGAATATGAAATCCGGGAAGAATTGCTGTGATTTATCTTTTAGACACCAATACTTGCATCCGTTTGTTAAATCCAGACCGCAACTCATCGGTATCTCGCCGACTAGCAATGATGCGGTCAGGTGATGTAGCAATATCCTCTGTAGTTAAAGCAGAACTTTACTGGGGTGCTTTTAAAAGTTCTCGTCAAGATAGCAATCTAGCTAGACTAGAACGTTTTTTCAATGAGTTTGTAAGTTTGCCTTTTGATGACCAGTCTGCCCTAATTTACGGTCAAATTCGCGCTCAATTAGCTGCATCTGGAACACCCATTGGCCCTAATGACCTTTTGATTGCCTCTATTGCTCTCGTCAACAACCTAATTCTTGTAACTCACAATACCCTCGATTTCAGCGGTGTTGAGGGTTTGCGTCTGGAAGATTGGGAGATAGAAGCCGGAGTTGAGCTACTGAAAAATGATGGAGTGATCGCACTGGAAAATATGCAATTGCGCTCGTCGTAGCTGTCAACTATAATTTTACAAAGCAATGACTGAATTGCTGGGTGCAGGGGTCGATCGAATTTAGAGAACAACGATGATTGAAACACTTACTCCCGAACAAGAAGATTTAATGCTAGTTTATGCGGAAAAGTGGAAGAAAATAATGTACTCCACCGAGCCGCTCGATTGCGAAAGAGCGACAGAGGCAGTTAAAGAAGCTTACCGGGCAATTAACGAAAAAAAACCGGAAATTATTTTTTGCCGTAGCCCCTATAAAGGTGCTAATCTTGTTATTGACGGCGACCAATCAATTAATCACCTGTCCGAAAAATTAGGAGTCAATCTTTGTCGGCTATTTAAAAAGCAACTGAAAAATCATACTGTGGAAGGCCTCATCTTTAAACAAATTTCATATACGTTATTTTGCCAACTTTACAGTCAAGTACGTAGTAATATTAGCTATGACTTTTTTACAAAAAAATTAACCGAAATATTGGCTCCAGTCAATTCTTCTTTAGGTGAGGAATATCACAGCTATATCCACCCTATAGCCATGGCAGGATATTGGACAATTTTTGACTTCTGTTTTTCCGGCTTAAAATGCAATCCTAATCATATCAACTGGCAAGCACTGCTGTTTTTTACAACGCAATGCGGCTGGATTTTTCCCTATGAAAAAGTTTGCATTGTGTGCGATCGCCCCCGCATCCTCTCTTTCGACTCCCAACACCGCCTCCACGCCGAAGGAGGGCCCGCAATTCAATTTTCTGACGGATACAGCATTTATTCCTATCACGGCGTCACCTTACCCGAAAAATACGGAAAACTGCACCCCCATGAATGGCAATCTCAATGGGTTTTAGAGGAAGAAAACGCCGAAATCAGGCGAGTGCTAATTCAAGGAATTGGTTACGATCGCATAGCCCGCGAATTAGCAGCCGTTGAATTAGATACTTGGCAAGAATACACGTTATTAAAAATTGATACAAAGGTTGACGTGGAGCCGATTTATCTGTTAAAGATGACTTGTCCCAGCACCGGATTTATTCACGCTTTGCGAGTCCCGCCCGATATCAACTCAGCCAGAGAAGCGATTAAATGGGTGAATTGGGGAGTCGATTATGAGAATTTTTCAGTACAAACTTGAATTGCAACAAACAGTAAAACTTTACAATGGCGATCGGGAACATCGATCGCTCCTCTTGAAGCTAAAATCAAACAACAACCCAAAATAAATCTATGGGACTCTTTGACAAGATTCGCGGCGAATTTGTCGATATCATCGAATGGTTAGACAATACCAGCGACACCATTGCCTATCGATTCGAGCGTCACCAAAACGAAATTAAACAAGGTGCTAAACTAACTGTACGACCAGGACAAATAGCCGTCTTTGTCAGCGAAGGCCAAGTGGCCGATGTCTTCGCTCCGGGAATGCACGAACTGTACACCCGCAACTTACCCATTCTGAGTACCTTAAAAGGTTGGCCCTACGGTTTCAACTCTCCCTTCAAAGCAGAAGTCTACTTTTTTAACACCAAAATATTTACAAACCTGAGATGGGGAACCTCTAACCCTGTAATTATCCGCGATCCAGAACTCGGCCCAGTGCGAATGCGGGCTTTTGGCACATACAACATTAAAGTTTCCCATCCAGAACAACTCTTAAAACAACTAATCAGCACTGACGGACTATTTCAAGTAAATGAAATCAGCGATCAACTCCGCAATACAATAGTCAGTGCCTTTGCTAATTGGGTTGGCAATTCCCGCGTTCCCCTGCTAGACTTTGCAGCTAACTACACCCACATGGGCGAACAGGTACGAGTTGCCATAGAGCCAAGTATCCAGCAGTTTGGGTTAGAGTTAACTCAGCTATTAATTGAAAATATTTCGATGCCGCCTGAAGTTGAAGAAGCACTCGACAAACGAGCCTCAATCGGACTTCTGGGAAATATGCAGCAATATACCCAATATCAAGCTGCTAACGCTATAGAAGCCTCAGCAAATAACCCTAGCGGCGGCAATCAAGCATTAGAATTTGGCATGGGAATGGCACTAGGTCAGCAAATGACAAATATGATGCAGTCACCAGGATCGCAAACTCCGCCGCCACCTCCCCCGCCAACACAAACTCAGTGGTATATTGCCCAAAACGGTCAACAAGTAGGCCCTTTTGGATTGGAGCAACTTTTGCAAAATGGTTTAACACATCAGGTAATGGTGTGGCGTGCGGGTTTTGACGGCTGGAAGTTAGCATCGCAAGTGCCGGAATTAGCATCTTTGTTGGCGACAGTACCGCCGCCTCCCCCGCCAGCCGCCGCCTAAAATTTTGCATATTTAGTTAATTGGTAATTGGTAATTGATCTGCTTCCCAAATTACCAATTACCAATTACATCATTAATTAACCATTATGAATACTTCAGAACCTGCTGTTAAACGTTTTCCCTGTCCTAGCTGCGGGGCTTATTTAGAGTTCAACCCCCAAGCAGGAAAGCTCAAGTGTGCTTACTGCGGCTGGGAAGATGCAATTCCCCAAACTGCTGAAGAGGTAAAAGAAAATTCTTACGAACAATATCTACAATTCGACGAAACAACGCTGACAACTTTATCAACAACAGCCTTTGAAGTAAAATGCAATGATTGCGGAGCAAGTGTTACTTTTGAACCGCCGAAAGTAGCGGGTAAATGCCCATTTTGTGCTTCTCCAATTGTGACGCAACCTGCAAAGGCTAGCCCTACCGTGCATCCAGAGGGAATTGTACCCTTTGAAGTTAGTGATAAACAGGCCAGAGAAAGCATTCAGAAGTGGCTCAGCAATCGCTGGTTTGCTCCCTCTGCTTTGAAATCCCTAGCGCAACAGGAGAAAATTCAAGGGGTTTATTTGCCGTTTTGGACTTACGACACTTATACGGTTAGTTACTATAGGGGCGATCGCGGAGAACACTACTACGTGACTGAGACTTATACGGAAACAAACGCGCAGGGCGAAACAGAAACTAAAACTCGCGAAGTCCAACATACCAGGTGGTGGCCTGTTTCTGGCAGAGTCGATCGCTTTTTTGACGATATTCTGATTCCCGCTACAACTTCAGTCGATCGCCCGCGTCTGGATGCGTTAGAACCTTGGCATCTCAAGGAGTCGCTGCGCGCTTACAATTCATCTTATTTAGCTGGGTTTGAAGCACAGCGATCGCAAGTTTCTCTCACTCAAGGATTTGAATCTGCTAAAAATGTCATGGCCTCTACTATTCATTTCGATGTTTGCAGGAATATTGGTGGCGACGAGCAGCGGGTTCACAGCATTTCTACTGATTACAATGCTATCACTTTTAAGCATATTTTGCTACCTGTGTGGCTGTGTGCCTATCGTTATCAAAACCAGCGATATCAAGTAATGGTTAATGCACGCACCGCTGAAGTTCAAGGCGAACGTCCCTACAGTGTTTGGAAAATTACTGCTGCTGTTGTTAGCGGCGTCGTGCTTGCGGGTGTTATGTACCTATTGTTTACTGGTAATTGGAGATATATCCGTGTTCCCGGTGTGCCTCAACCGCAACCCCAACCAACTTCCCTACCTGTACCTAGCCAAAGTTTACCGCCAGTTCCTATTCCCTCTACCGCGCCTGTACCGAACAAAAAATTACCGCCAGCACCTATTCCCTCTTCTAATTAGTTCATTCTTCCTTTTTTATTGAAACGAAGTACAACCGCATCTCTGAGCGATCGCCCTCACAGAAGAGTGCGATCGCTTTCTAAACTATATTGCCAACATTCAACTGACCGAGGCGCTTCAAAATACTCAGTACGCTGTACAAATCATTCCCCGGATTGAACATAGAAAACCAGCGTAAAAAAGCATACTGTGGTGTTTCCCCCTTAACTAATTTAACAAATAAAAAACTAGAGCCATTCATTAACAATCCGTAAGTAGGTCGATCGGCACTCAGATTCGCTAACATATAAGCCAGTAACTGCGGAATCCCGACCTCCAAAGAAAACGCAGCCTTCTTGGACTCGATCACCACTACCCAAAACTCCTGAAACAAAGCCCAAACATCCAACTGTCCTCTGACAATCATTCCTTCATCTTCGTCAATAATTTCTACAGACTTTTCTGAAGTAACATGAAAAGGAGCAAGATAGAAATCAGCTAAATCCAAAAACGGAGACAGCACAACCATTTTGACTGTATTTTCTACAAGTGGCGGATGTTTGAGCAAATTCCTGTAACTTGCCTTCACTGTGTCCAGCCGCTGTTTCTCAGCTTCCGAGATTTCTGGTAAATCATCTTGCCACTCGCGAAAGAATTGGTCATCCTCAACCCATTCAATTTTGAATGGGGTTTCCAAATCGTTTAGTGCGACATTTCTCGCTTGAATTGTTTGTACCATAAATGCAACTAATTTATTGAAATTCGCCTCATAATTAATGATAGCAAAACTTGCTAAATTTCTGTTAATTGCGTTTCCTAGTGCCGTATGCCCTAAGAAACGCAATTAAGGTCAGACCCGCAGTCCGGCAAGTCCGGCAAGGGTTGAAACCCCTGCCTCAAAGCTAAAGTCCTATAAAAGAGGAATGAAGAACTCATTAGTCTTCTTTCAGAGGACTTGCGCTATGAGACAGGGACTTTCAGTCCCTGGCGGACTTTCGTGCTAAGCCGATACCTCCAAGCACAGCCGTGTCCCTACAGATTTCCCAAAAAAATGTAACGAGTTGTAAAGTATAATTAAACCGAAGCGAACACAGAGGCCAAGTAGTATCAAATGCGAGTTGCGATCGCCGGAGCAGGCTTAGCAGGACTTTCCTGCGCTAAATATCTTACCGACGCGGGCCACACCCCCATCCTCCTAGAAAGTCGGGACGTACTCGGCGGCAAAGTCGCCGCCTGGAAAGATGCAGACGGCGACTGGTATGAAACCGGCCTCCACATCTTCTTCGGTGCATACCCGAATATGCTCCAACTCTTCAAAGAACTTGACATTGAAGACAGGCTGCAATGGAAAGAACACTCGATGATTTTCAATCAGCCGGAAACCCCCGGAACCTATTCCCGCTTTGACTTTCCCGACCTTCCGGCTCCCTTCAACGGCGTCGCAGCCATCCTGAGCAACAACGATATGCTCACCTGGCCCGAAAAAATCCGCTTCGGTATAGGTTTGATTCCGGCGATGCTTCAGGGCCAAAGATACGTCGAAGCAATGGACAAATACTCGTTTTCCGACTGGCTCAAAAAGCAAAACGTCCCCCCCAGAGTCGAAAAAGAAGTATTCATCGCCATGTCCAAGGCGCTCAACTTCATCGACCCTCACGAAATATCCGCAACCATACTGCTGACAGCCCTCAACCGCTTCTTGCAAGAGAAAAACGGCTCGAAAATGGCTTTTTTAGACGGTTCCCCCACAGAAAGGTTGTGTCAGCCGATGGTAGACTACATAACTGAGCGCGGCGGTGAAGTACGGCTGAATGCACCTATCGGGGAGTTTTTGCTCAACGATGACAACACGGTGCGTGGCTTCCAGATTCGGGGAGTAAAAGGGGCAGAGTCAGAAATTCTGACGGCCGATATTTACGTTTCCGCGATGCCGGTTGACCCGCTGAAGCTGATGATGCCGAAACCTTGGGGCGAAATGGATTATTTCAAACAGCTCGAAGGTTTGGAGGGAGTACCCGTCATTAATGTACACTTGTGGTTCGATCGCAAATTAACTGACATCGACCATTTGCTGTTCTCGCGATCGCCCTTGCTGAGCGTCTACGCCGACATGAGCAACACCTGCCGCGAATATGCCAACCCAGACAAATCAATGCTGGAACTGGTTTTAGCACCGGCCAAAGACTGGATAGGCAAATCTGACGAAGATATCGTCGCAGCCACAATGGTCGAGTTAGAAAAACTCTTTCCCGATCAAATCCCAGAACCAGCCAAACTGCTCAAATATCACGTAGTCAAAACCCCTCGTTCCGTCTACAAAGCCACTCCCGGACGCCAGCAGTGCCGTCCCACACAAACAACTCCCATTAGCAATTTCTATCTAACGGGGGATTATACAATGCAGCGTTATCTTGCGAGTATGGAAGGTGCCGTGCTTTCTGGTAAGCTGACAGCGCAGGCTATTTCAACGGCCAATAACCAATGAAAAATTAAGAATTTTTCATAAAGACGTAAAAAATCTCCCGTTTTCTAAACGGGGGAAAATCAGTTCTAATCTTTAAATTTCTTATTCTCGGATGCTGCAACTGTCAAAACTCCAGTGCATGAGAACTCTGGCCTCTGTGGATGACTCTTACGAACTGTGCCGCCAAGTCACGGCGAGTTATGCCAAAAATTTTTATTTAGGCACTCAACTCATGCCCGAAGCCAAGCGTCGGGCGATTTGGGCGATTTACGTCTGGTGCCGCCGCACCGACGAACTCGTAGACGGGCCGGGTTCTGATGCAACGACCCCTGAAACCCTCAATCTGTGGGAAAAACGCCTAGAATCTGTGTTTGCTGGTCATCCTCACGACGACTACGACGTAGCTTTGGTGGATACCCTGTCTCGTTTCCCGATCGACATTGGGCCGTTTCGAGAGATGATTGCGGGCCAGCAAATGGACTTGTACCGCAGCCGCTACGAAACTTTTGAAGAGCTCAATCTTTACTGTTATCGAGTAGCTGGTACTGTAGGGCTGATGTCGATGTCTGTCATGGGTGTAGGCGAATCGAGCTCCGCTGCTAACTGGAATTGGCATTGGGGGAATAGAATTCCCAAAGAAGAAGCCATCTCCCTGGGTATTGCCAAGCAGTTGACTAATATTCTGCGCGATGTCGGAGAAGACGCCCGCCGCGGCCGCATTTATATTCCCTTAGAAGACTTAGCCTTGTTTAACTACACCGAAGAAGATTTATTCAACGGTGTCATTGACAACCGCTGGCGGGAATTGATGCGTTTTCAAATTCAGCGAGCTCGCAAATTATACGCCAGCGCCGAACCGGGAATAAAAGTGCTCAGTCCCGATATCCGCTGGACTGTTTGGGCGGCTACAATGCTGTACAGCAGAATCTTAAATGCGATCGAACGTAATCAATATGATGTGTTTCAGAAGCGGGCTTATGTTACCAATTCTCAGAAACTGCTGTGTCTCCCCGCCGCTTGGATGAAGTCAAAAGTGCTTTAACCGCAGGCAATTTTGCTGGCGATTCGGCAACGGGTAAGGGGTATTTGTCAAGTTACAAATTATATGATGTCCAGCAAATTGCATATTAGGTTTTTGGGGACAGGGCAGTGCCGTGTCCCTACCTGTTGTGTGTTAATTGGAGTCAATCGATTTTAGATTTTAGATTTTAGATTTTAGAGGCGACCCCACGAATAAATGCGGGGGCTTGAGGATTTTCGATTTTCGATTTGGGATTGATTCCACGGATAAATCACGTGGCGGGTACCACCTTTGAAATTCGCTTGTCAAAGTGGCGGTGTAGCGGGTGAAATTTTCAATTGGTTGATCGAACTTTCCAACAATTGCTTTTCCTGCTGGAGTTTTGCTTCTAAGTTTTGAATTTGTTCTCGGCGGGCTTCAACTTCAATCAAGCGGCGAGACAATTCTTGACTCTGCAAAGTGAGAGATTGCCTCCAATCTTCTACTTTTTGGGCTTCTTGCTGCAAAAAATCGGGAGTA
This sequence comes from Microcoleus sp. Pol12B5, assembly GCF_036701335.1. Classification (NCBI taxonomy): domain Bacteria; kingdom Bacillati; phylum Cyanobacteriota; class Cyanophyceae; order Oscillatoriales; family Microcoleaceae; genus Microcoleus; species Microcoleus sp. Pol12B5. The sequence continues at coordinate 53,161 of NZ_JAUBQQ010000008.1, forward strand.
AAACCTGTTGTTAAATATTTCTCTACTAATTGTAGTACCCAGTTTGTAGCTGCTTGAATATCCAAAACCTGGCTATTTTGGTCAACATTTGCTAATACTAAAATCCCTGCATTTAAAACATTCGTTGCAGAGTTAATTGGATTTTGAGCAAAATCTTTCTGTAATGTCAAGAAACTTTCTTCACTAAGAATAGCCCAAGTATCATCAGAATTTTGGCAAGCCAGCAATTGCAGACTTATCTCGCCTAAATTTTCCTGATTTTGTACTTGGGCTAAATATAACATGAGGGTAATTAGTAATGGGTGATGGTTGTAGGATTTGCTATCTTCTAGGGGCGGGTTTTACAAAAAATCTATGCCTGAAACTAACTATCTCCTAAACCCGCCCCCACCCCTGTCAACAGTCAACAGTCAACTCTTAAAACAACTTTAGCCGATCGCGCCTGTGGTGCGTGAGAGTCAATATTTTCCTGGGGATTCCCAGGTTTTTCGCCCTCACGCCGCCTACAAATTGACTAAAAACCGTCAACTGTCAACTCTTAAAACAACTTTAGCCGATCGCGCAAAATCTCAGCTTGTTTTTCGGCTTCCGCCAAAGCATCCCTCGCCCCCTGAACCACATCAGGAGTAGCCTTATCCACAAACTTCTGATTAGTCAAACGCGCCGCAGTATGCTTAATTTCAGCTTCCACTTTGCTCAACTTCTTTTCTAATTTAGCACGCAAAGCCGCCAAATCGACCACCCCAGCCAGAGGAATCAATACTTGCACAGTACCGACAACCCCAGCAATTGTCTGTCCCAAATCTGTATCCAAACTAGCAGTAACTGTCAGATTTTCGACTTTTGCCAAATCCTGAATGTAAACGCCTCCATCTGAGATTATTTGGCGTTCTTTCTCGTTTTCGCTTTGCAAAATCGCCGTCACCTTCACACTTGGCTTGATATCAGAATCCGCCCGCAAATTGCGAATAGTGCGAATTGTACCGAACAACAACTCAAACTGCTGTTCCAAATCAGAATCAATGAGTGATGCGTTTGCTTCAGGATAAGCTTGCAAAGCCAAACATTGATCGTCACCTGTTTGAGTCAGAGTGTGCCAAATTTCCTCAGTAATGTGTGGCATAAAAGGATGCAGTAGTTTCAGAATCCCTTCCAACACAAAAGCAAAAGTTTGCTGTGCCACTTTCTTAGAATTTTGTTCAGCATCCTGTTGCAAGCGAGACTTGACTAACTCAATATACCAGTCACAGAAATCGCCCCAAATAAACTCATAAAGTCCCTTCGCCGCTTCCCCCAAACCGTAATTTTCCAAACAATTGCAGCTTTGTTGCACAACTTGATAATAGCGAGAAAGAATCCAGCGATCGCACAATTCTAACCCTTCTTCTCTCCCTCCCTCGGTAAGGGGTGGTTGGGGGGGGTGAGGACTTCCCAACTGCTGCGGCGTCTGTCCCTCCAAATTCATCATCACAAACCTGGCCGCATTCCACAACTTATTCGTGAAGTTCCGCGAAGCTTCCACCGATTTCGATTCATCAGTTTTGCGATCGTACTCCATGCGAATATTTTGACCGGCCCCAACCACTTCCTTAACCAAAGTGTAGCGCAAAGCATCAGTACCGTACTTACCAATCAACAGCAGCGGGTCGATACCATTATTTTTACTCTTAGACATTTTCTGACCGTTTTCATCCAACACCAAACCGTGAATGTAAACAGTATCAAAAGGCATCTTTTCAGTAAAATGTCCTGCCATCATCGTCATTCTAGCAACCCAGAAAAAGATGATATCAAAACCTGTAACCAAAGTAGTTGTCGGATAGTAAAACTCCAAATCTTTAGTTTCGTCCGGCCATCCCAAAGTTGAGAAAGGCCACAACCCGGACGAAAACCAAGTATCCAATACATCTGGATCTCTTGCTAGCTTGACATCCTGACCAAATTTAGCCGTAGCTTTTTCCTTAGCTTCAGCTTCATTTTTTGCAACTATAAAAGGTGTTGTATCAGTAATTTCTCCTTGGGTTTCGCTAACAGCATACCAAGCCGGGATTTGGTGTCCCCACCACAATTGTCGGGAGATACACCAATCCTTCAGCTTCACCAGCCAATCGCGATAAACCTTTGTCCATCTGTCAGGAACAAAGACTGGTGAGTTACTTTTATCTAATGCTTCTAAAGCTCGTTGAGAAAGAGGATCGATCTTCACAAACCATTGTGTAGATATCAAAGGTTCGACCGGGACTTTGCCGCGTTCGCTGTAGGGAACAGTATGCTTATAATCTTCTATTTTAACTAAAACCCCGTCCGTTTCTAACCGTTTTACCACATTTTTCCGGGCAACAAATCGGTCTTGTCCCTGGAAATCTCCGGCATTTTCATTTAAAGTGCCGTCCTTATTCATAATGTTAATAAACGGCAAATTGTGACGTTTACCCATCTCGAAGTCATTCGGATCGTGGGCGGGAGTCACCTTGACACAACCAGTTCCGAAAGTCGGATCGACAAACTCATCAGCAATGATTGGGATTTCGCGATTCACGATCGGCAAAGTCACAGTTTTACCGATAAGATGTTTGTAGCGATCGTCCTGTGGATTCACAGCTACCCCAGTATCGCCCAACATCGTTTCCGGCCGAGTCGTCGCCACCTCCAAATAACCAGAACCATCCGTCAAAGGATAGCGGAAATGCCACAAATGGCCCTCAACTTCCTGCTGATCTACCTCCAAATCCGACACAGCAGACTGACTAGCCGGACACCAATTCACCAGGTAATTGCCGCGATAAATTAGCCCCTCATCGTACAGGCGGACAAACGCTTCTAAAACCGCAGCGGATAAGCCTTCATCCATCGTAAAGCGTTCACGCGACCAATCGACAGACACGCCCAAACGCCGCAATTGATTAGTAATAGTATTGCCTGATTCAGCTTTCCACTCCCAGGCCCGTTCCAAGAATTTTTCTCGGCCTAAATCGTGGCGAGTTTTGCCTTCTGCTTTGAGTTGCTTTTCCAGAATAGTTTGAACTGCGATGCTAGCATGATCCGTTCCCGGCAACCACAGGGTATTGCGTCCTGTCATCCGGTGATAGCGGACGAGGACATCAATTAGCGTCTCTTCAAAAGCGTGTCCCATGTGGAGACTGCCGGTCACGTTGGGTGGCGGGATGACGACGCAGTAAGGTTCGCCGCCTTTTTCGGGGTCAGCTTTGAAGGTTTGGTTGTCTTCCCAGTATTTTTGCCACTTGGCTTCGGTGGCTTGGGGGTCGTATTGGGGGGGTAGGTTTGCGGTCATGGTGGCTTGAGAGTTTGATCTTATTTATGATTGTGCCATAGGAGAGGGAGGAGAAGAGTTTTGAACCGCAGAGGGCGCAGAGGACACAGAGGGAAGAATGCTGGGAGGGTTTTGGGTTATGATTGCGATCTAGGTTTGAGAAGAGGAGAGAGGAGAGTTGGGAGAGGAGCTTAATGAGTTGACTTATGCTGTGATTGGGGCAGCAATGGAGGTTCATAAGGAGTTGGGGCCGGGGTTTTTGGAAGCGGTATATGAGAATTCGTTGCGTGAAGAACTCTCGCGCCGGGGAATTCCTTTTCAACCTCAACCTACAGTAAATGTAACTTATAAAGGTGTTGTGGTTGGGGAAGGCAGATACGATATGCTGGTTGCCAACACTATCGTAGTTGAATTAAAGTCAGTCCAAACTATACTTCCTATCCATGAAGCTCAAGTTATTTCATATCTAAAAATGACTGGTTATCCTCTCGGTCTTCTCATCAACTTTAACGTCCGCTTTTTAAAAGAAGGAATCCGCCGCCTCATCCTCTCCTAAATAAACATCTCATCCCTCTCCTCTCTGCGCCCTCTGCGCCCTCTGCGGTTAAATCCTCTTAATATATCTAATTACTTCACCTCCTTATAATCAACTCCATAACTCGTATCTCTCCCCGACAAATACGTCGTTTTCCCAGTTAAAGTCTCCAGAGTTTTTTTCGTTTCAGCCGAAGTAATTGAATTCAGCGGCACGCCGAACTTGGTAGCCAAACCAGCGGCCACGCCCACACCTTGTCCTTGATAAATATTCACCGTCGCAATTCGCCCGACGGATACAGCCATACCGACATAACCGGACGATCGCCCGACAATAGCTAAATTATTCACTTTGCTAGCCAAAGCGCTTTCTATGCCGAAATTATACACTGGCAGCGGCGGAATTCTCGCAGATAAATTCTTGACTCCGCCCCGCATATCGAAATCGTAGGAAAAACTGCCGATCGACTTTTCGGGTACTGTTCCCCCTTTGATAATCTCCTGCCCCGTCAGCGGATCTACAACATCGCGAACGTTCAAACTTTGCCTGATATAAATCTCGTCTGGAATAAATACTCTCACATCTTTACCAGACTTCTTTTGTAGCCAGTATTGGAGAAATGACATTTCTCTAATCATTTCAGGAGTCGGTTTTCTACCGTTAGCTTCCATCTTCATGATTTGGTCAACTTGGTATTTAAACAGAAACCCGTTCCATGACAGCACATTTTTGTTATAAACGCAGACATTGCCTTTATCAAAAAAGAATCCTTTATTTTGACTAAAGGGCAGCTTTCTGTCTATGTGATACGCTGCACCTATGGCTACGCTTCTGATGTCGTAGCCGTCTGTATATGGCTGATAAATCGTACTCCAGAAATTCCTCATCCAGAATTTTGTACTAGCCGGATCTTTTGATTTCATAATGCTTTCTTTAATTTTTTTTACCAAAGGCCGGTTGTAGAGAATTTCATCTTCTATTCTGCGGAATTCGGACATCGTTATACCTGTAATTGTCGGAACTACAGAGACTGCTAAAGTTTCATTTTTAGATTTTATATTTTGAGATTCATATCCTGTATAATAAGATAATCCGGTTTTTCTGGCTAATTCCGCGTCTTGAGTTACGTCAATAAAAGAGTTGGCTTTAATTCTTAAGGTGCTGCCTTTTACTGAGGCATATTCGATTTTTTTATCTACGACGTGGGGAGTAAGAGTTGAGTTGGAAATAACTCTGACTTTTGCTGCTGAAAGCATTTGCCTGAGAGCTTGATCTGCCATTTTTGGGTCTAAGCAAGATTCCGGCGCATTCGCTTTATCTAAGAATTCCTTAAAACATTGGGCGTAGGGTTGGCGATACCAACCTGGGATTTTATCTATATCGATGTAAGCTAAACCGCCGCGGGTGAGTAAGCCGCCCAAAGGTGCTCTTCCGTAGTTCGATCGCACGATCGCAACTTTGCCCTTTGCGCCTAAAGTTTTCTTAGCCCATATCGCCGCACATATCCCCGGTACTTCATCACCATATACTACTACATCGAACGTTTGCTCCGGTGATTTTTTGGGAAGTACCGGAGGCGGGCTGCTGGATTTTTGCTGCACAGTTCCATTGTCTAAGGTAGCACTTGCTGGGTTTCTATTTGCGATATAATTTTCTATTTCTCTGAAAGCCGGATAATTAAGTAAAAGTTTTAGGGTGGCAAAGATGATTGCAATTGAAGCTAATTTCTTGAAAGTAGAGAGCATTCAGTTGACTCGTGGATAAATTTGCAATACCTGATAGGGAAGTTCAGGGTTTACGGAATTGAATATAGCACGTTTAGATTGTTTCGACACAATTTTAACTTTTCCGGGAACCGTGGTAAACGAATCTTCTCAACCCAAACCTGGTGATGCTGTCCTTGGCAGCCAAAATGCTACAATTACATCAATAACCAATTTAAACATAAAAAACATGACTTTTGAGGCGGTTTTAAATCTTGTTAAGCACTTGTCTCTAGCCGAAAAGTTACGATTGATTAAGTGGATAGTTCCTGAAATAGAACGACAATTAGTTGTTGGGCCGACTCCGCGCAAATCATTGTGGGGTTTATGTGCTGACTTGGGAATTGCACCCTCTGCCACTGATATAGATGAAGCTCGCAGCGAAGAATGGGCGAATTTCCCAAGGGAGGATTTCTAATGCTGCGTGCTGTAGCTGATACTCATGCTGTGATCTGGTATATCTTTGCCGATTCACGAGTTTCGGTGACTGCTAGAACGACAATAGAACAGATGGCTGCCGAGGGAAATCAGGTGGCTTTTTCATCAATTACATTAGCAGAAATTGTCTATCTGAGCGAGAGAGGGCGGATTAATTCAACTACTCTCGATCTATTATTGAGAGAAGTTGAGAGCGATGATGCTTTATTGGTTGAAATTCCTTTCGATCGCAATATAGCTTTGACTTTAAGGCAAGTTGACCGATCGCAAATTCCCGATTTGCCCGATCGCATCATTGCTGCTACTGCTTTGTATCTTAATGTACGCGTTATTAGTCGCGATCGCCGGATTCAATTATCTAGTATAGACACAATTTGGTAAATCTGAGTCACTCGGCGCAAGTTGAAATTTTCCGGGAACGGTTGTTAGCGGTTTTGCCAGTGTTACTGGTTTGGGAGGGCTATTGATGTGGGTAAGGATGGTGGGTGCGATCGCTTCTCAGATATCTGGTGTCGGAAAGGGCGATCGGCTACAATAATTTAAGAACAACAATTGACTCACCTTAAACATACAGAAAAAATGGAAAAAGTTTTTGTACATCCTGAATGTCCTTTTTCAGAAAACACATTTAACTTATTGGCACAATTTTATGAAAACCCCAACTTAGAGTGGCGATCACAAGATTTTTACCGGGAACACAAAAAAAAATTCTTAAAATATGTAGAAGAGCCAGTGAAGTATATTTTAAGCCAGGTAGAAGAGCAGTTGCCTGATTTTATTAAAAAATATATAGATATCAAGCAGGAGAGCTGTCATCAGGGCTGGGCCCCCATTCAAAACAAATATTTGGAATCAGGAGTAGTCTACAGGGTAGACTACTGTGGTATCATCCCTGACGAATCTCCTCAGTTAATATTAAGAGTTGAAAACCAGACATTAACCTTTGGTTGGGAGGCACAAGAATTTGCGTTTGAGTTAATGCTATATCAGTACAAAGCCTCTTATAGAAATGACGTTAATTTAAGCCCAATTTTTAAACGTTATCACCTTTCCAGTAAACATGAATTTTATTTAAAATATAGCCTTAAAGAAGGTGATAATAATAAATTGGGTTGGGAGAGGGCTTATCGCAGGATAAAACCTGGAAAATGTATTCATGAACTCTTAGAAACTCTCTTGAAAGAGATTCCTGTCGATTCGCTAGAAACTGAAATATCTCAAACTCAAAGTTCATTTGGTAATATTTTTGTCGGCACATCACTTGAATTAAAAGAAATATTAGGATATTCGGCTAAACAATTAATTCATACGATCGCACAAACCTTTAAAAAAGTATTTCCTTTATTTTTACTCTCTCACTTAGACTACATGGATCGTGAGCTACCTCTTCTTATCAACCAATATATTTCAGTCTATGAAAAGGAATTTAATCCAGTGTATCAACTAGAAGAAATCTCAGAAATTACTGGTTTTCAAACAACCCAACTAACCCAATGGATACACGCCATTAACCGCAAAGGCCAAGCCATCATCCAAGGCCCACCTGGAACCGGCAAAACCTTCATAGCCGAAAAACTAGCCAAACATTTAATCGGCGGCGGTGACGGTTTCTCAGGCATTATCCAATTCCACCCCGCCTATACCTACGAAGACTTTATCGAAGGCCTCCGCCCAATAACTCAAGACGGACAATTAACCTACTCCATAGTTCCCGGTAGATTCCTCGGATTTTGCAAACTAGCCGAAGCCCGTGAAGACACTTGCGTTCTCATTATTGATGAAATTAATCGCGCAAATCTTTCTCAAGTCTTTGGCGAGTTAATGTATCTCCTAGATGACCGACAAGACACAGCACGCTTTATTACACTAGCCAGCGGTAAACTATTTAGAATCCCTACAAATGTCCGCATTATTGGCACAATGAACACCGCAGACCGTTCTATTGCCTTAGTTGATAATGCACTCCGCCGCCGTTTCGCATTCATTCCCATCTATCCAAACTATGAAGTGCTGCGACAGTATCACCACAGAGAAAAAACAGGTTTTCCAGTTGATAAATTAACTAGCATTCTAGAAAATGTCAATCGCGCAATTAACAACAAACACTATCAACTAGGCATCTCCTTCTTTTTGACAAAAACATTAGGTAAAGATATCCAAGATATTTGGCAAATGGAAATTGAGCCATACCTCGAAGAATACTTCTTTGATAACCTGGAAAAAAGGGATGAGTTTATCTGGGAGAATATCAAGAATAAATTGGGCTATTGACAATCTAACGCCGTCATTAACGCCGATATCATGGCGTTACTGCATCCACCAGAATTATGAAACCAGAATCCCGCCGAATTATCGAACTTACAGAATATCAATTAGCAACTTTTGAACAAGACTCAATCCCCGAATCAGTAGGACAGAAAATATACCATAATTATGCCAAGAAAATCGAGATAGAATTTCCCAACTTTAAAACAAAATATCAATGGCACTTAAAATCTAAAGGCCGAGTTGGCAACATTCCCATCACTCCAGAATTTCACATCGCCATCCGCCCCAAGGTTCCCATAAACAACCTCTTCGGAATGCTTGACTATGCCTACAACCTTAATATAAAATTTCCCCAAGGCTCGATTCAGTGCCAATCTTTACAAGAAACTTACGAGAGATTAGCTAACATTCTTGCCCACAAAATTCTAGAACGCTGTCGCAAAGGATTATATCGCGATTACTTATCCAAAACAGAAAGACTCGCCTACATTCGCGGCCGCGTCGATTTGCGGTCAGCCCTGCAAAAACCTTGGGATGTTAAACTAAAATGCCACTATAACGAACAAACAGGCGACATCGAAGACAATCAAATACTCGCTTGGACACTTTTCATCATTGGCCGCAGCGGTTTGTGCGGTGAATCTGTTTCATCCACTGTGCGAAAAGCCTTTCATGCACTCCAAGGATTTGTCACATTAAAACCTTTTAAAGCCGAAGCTTGTATTGATAGAAATTATCACCGTTTGAATCAAGATTATCAACTTTTACACGCCTTATGTCGATTTTTTTTAGATAACACAGGGCCAAGTCACGAAACTGGCGATCGCGAAATGCTACCTTTTCTCATAGACATGGCTAATTTATATGAACAATTTGTCGCTGAATGGCTCAAAGCAAATACACCAAAAGGCTTTTTTGTCAAACAACAACACCGAGTCACACATGACCAAAACTATTTCGATCGGATTGACTTACTCCTAGGCGATAGTGAAACAAATGAAATCCTGTACGTCCTCGATACAAAATACAAAGCTCCCGATAAAGTAGCCAATAATGACATTCATCAAATAGTTGCTTACGCAAATGCCTTAAAGTGCCAAAATGCCATTCTCGTCTACCCGCAAAACCTCAAACAGCCACTAGATATAAAAAATGACGATATCCGAGTTCGCAGTCTAACTTTTTCCCTAGATAGCGACCTGAATGAAGCCGGAAAAACCTTCTTAACCTCTCTACTTCCAAACACCCTCTCCTAACTCTTCTCTGCGCCCTCTGCGCCCTCTGCGGTTCATTTCTCCACAAAAAAAGAGGCGCAATTGCGCCTCCCAAATCTTTCATGTCTGCGTTCTAAACACTAACAGCCACTTTCGCTTCTTTTGCAGTCAACTTCTCGTAAGTCGCCCGCATCTTCAATCCGACTAACACTTGGAACAAACCAGTTCCATTGTTAGAACCAGGATATTCGCGGTGCTGGAGTAACAGGTGAGTTAACTCGCCTTCATACTTCGCAGAAGTCTTGCTCAAATGGCTTTCGATGTAAATAACTTCTTCGAGATTCTCGAATTGACCATCTACTTCCAAAATCGAGACTTCGTGACCGTAGAAAGCATCGGGCCCGTAGTACATCTTAATTCCGGGATAGGAACAAGTCAGCTTGCGGCCGCAAGGAACCCAGTTAATTGTTGAACCTTCGTCAAACAAATACGCAGGCTCAAAATTGGCGATGCCTTCGCGCTGGATCATTTGCACGCGCAGAACCTTCCGCTCCTTGTCATCTTTGATCAAGTTGGTCGGCAACACTTGAATTACCACATCAGCATATTGCTTTTGCGGGTCGATGTAGGCGGTAAAATCCGGTTTGCGAGCATTGATCGCAAACAGCACGTCTTCGTAACGGTGGCCCCGTTCCGCCATGTCGCGCTGGATTTTCCAAGCAATTTTTACCTCGTCGCTGATGTCGAGGTAGACGCTGAAGTCGAGGAGCGATCGAACTCGCTCGTCGTACAGGGGATGCAGCCCCTCAATCACAATCACATGATTCGGCTCTACCCGCTCAGGAGGATCGAGCAGACCAGTTTCGTGGTTGTAAATCGGCTTGTCGATCGCGTGACCTTCTTTGAGCGCCTTCATTTGCTCAGCCATCAGGTCAAAATTGTTGGCTCTGGGGTCAAGGGCTGTAATCCCTGTTTCCTTGCGCTGCTTGCGATCGAGACAATGATAGTCATCAAGGCAGATTACAGTCACGAAATCTTCCCCGAACAAATCTGTCAATCGGCGTAAAAAAGTAGATTTTCCGCATCCGGAATCTCCGGCAACGCCAATTAAAACCACGCGATCCGGCTTACTGGTCATAGTTTCCCTCTAACAAAATCACTGTTTACTAACTAACTCAAGTCTAGATTCCACAAAATTTCAGCCCGCAGGTAGCGGCAAGCAGGCTTTGTGCTGCTGTGCTACCCCGAGAGGATCGAGTTCTCACCAGCATACAGCAGTGAGTTGACTGCCTGCCCGGGCAGACCCAAGCAATCTTCAAGGCAAGTAATTAATACTAACTTTAGTGGTTAATCTTACCAGAATGCGTTCGCCCCCTACAAGCTCAGCCTCATTAAACTGCTCGAATTTTCCTTTCTCTGGTGGGGCGCTCCCCAAATCAGAAGGACTTATCGGGGCAGATCCCCCGATCGGGTAAAATATTGGCAGTACGCAGACAACAATAGCTATAGGTCAACAGCCGAACGCAAAGCGGGCTCGGTGAGCGCGGCGTTCGGCTAGTAGGGATTTGATACGCGAGCGATCGCAACTTCAACACTCCTGCCGGCGTGGCGAGGCCCAAAAATTGGCGCGGCCAATTAGTCCCGATGGCCTTAAGAAAAAAGTAAATTGAGTCTAACGTCACATTCTCTTTCTTTATAACTCTGTATCGTGAAGGACAAGCAACAAATGTACAGCCCAAGCATATCTGGTGTTGCGGCAAACTCAGAATCAGGCAGCCGCATCTTTGTTTACGAAGTGGAGGGTATGCGTCAGAGCCAAGCAACTGACCAAATAAGTAACCCGATTCGCCGTAGCGGCAGCGTATTTATCTCCGTACCCTACGATCGCATGAATCAGGAAATGCGTAGGATTGCTCGCATGGGTGGAAGAATTGTCAGCATCCGCCCCTCAAACAGCGCTCCCGAAACAAATGGCAAAGTCGCACCAGAAGCAGGGCTACAGAGTCAGAAATCTGGAGAAAAAACTAAGCCCATGACTCAAGCCAAGGAAAAAGTTCAGGTTCCTGTTAACCTCTACAAACCGGCCAATCCCTATATTGGTAAGTGCATTTCTACAGAAGAATTAGTCAGAGAAGGCGGCGAGGGTACAGTCCGTCACGTCAAATTTGACATTTCTGGAGGCAAATTGCACTATCTCGAAGGTCAAAGTATCGGGATTATTCCCGATGGGACGGATAAAAACGGCAAACCTCACAAAATTCGGCTTTACTCGATCGCCTCCACCCGTCACGGAGATGATGTAGACGACAAAACAGTCTCTCTGTGCGTCCGCCGCCTAGAGTACAAAAGCCCAGAAACCGGTGAAAAAGTCTTTGGTGTTTGTTCGACTTTTCTCACAGGTTTGCAACCTGGAGATGATGTCAAAATCACCGGCCCCGTAGGCAAGGAAATGCTGTTGCCCGACGACGAGGAAGCCACCGTGATTATGATGGGTACTGGTACGGGTATTGCTCCTTTCCGGGCTTATTTGTGGCGGATGTTTAAAGAAAACAATCCCGATTACAAATTCAGAGGTTTAGCTTGGTTGTTCTTTGGAGTTGCTTACACTCCCAACATTCTTTATAAGGAAGAGTTGGAGCAATTGCAGCGCGAGTTCCCCGATAATTTCCGCTTGACTTATGCCATCAGCCGCGAGCAAAAGAATGTTGACGGCGGCAAGATGTACATTCAAAACCGGATTCAAGAGAACGCAGACCAATTGTGGGAATTGGTTCAAAAGCCGAATACTCACACTTATATCTGCGGTTTGAAGGGTATGGAAGGCGGAATTGATGAGGGAATGTCGGCCGCGGCTGGCAAGCACGGTGTTGACTGGGCTGGCTATCAGAAACAGTTGAAGAAAGAACACCGTTGGCACGTTGAAACTTATTAATGTGTTACCTGATTTAATCTGATTTGTAGGGCGGGCTTTGCTCGCCCTACAATTTTTGAAGCAGTTTTGAGTCTTGAGGGGCTGATTCACCCAAGACAAGTGTAAAATATACAGTAAGCTCACCGAAAAAGGGAGATAACTGACATGGTTATAACTTCTACCCAAAAACTCACCTTTGAAGAATATCTGAACTATCAGGGAGAATCGGGTGTTTGTTATGAATTATATCGGGGCAATCTGATCGAAATGCCAACACCTACAGCAATACATATCAAAATTTGTGAATTTTTAGTTTATCAGTTCCGGCGCTTCTTTGCAGCACACAACCTACCCATAGTTGCAATTGTGACTACCGCAGTCCGAACTGAGGAAAACTCTTCTCGCATTCCTGATGTGGTGATTTGCACTCAGAGTCTGTGGGAACAAGTCTGCGCGCAACCTGGTTCCGCAGTGCTAGATTTTGAAGAAAAACCGCTGTTAGTTATCGAAGTTACCAGTCAAAATTGGCGGGACGACTACATTCGCAAACGGGCAGAATATGACTTAATTGATATCCCTGAATATTGGATTGTAGACCCAAATCAACCGAAAATACGAGTATGCAGTCGCCCGGAAAATGAAGGCAGTTATTCTCATCAGGAATTTGTGCCGGGACAGCAAGTTCAGTCTGTACAGTTCGCTGAATTTATTTTATCGGTTAATCAAGTGCTATGTCCGCCCCTAGTTGAAGATTTAATTCGAGAAGAACAAGCACAGCTACAGCAACTAGAACAGCAAAATCAGCAACTTGAACAGCAAGTTAATGCAGAAAGGCAGCGGGCCGAAAGATTGGCGCAGCGGCTGCGAGAAATGGGGATAGAGATGGATACAGAACTTTAAATTGCCATGTAAAATCTGGATTAATTAGTCATGTAGATCCCGGACTTTTTTAAGAAGTCGGGTCTCTGGGTATTCAGTGAAGCCGCGGTTATCATACAATGATTCTAGATGAAGTGAGTTTCTACGGGTCAAAGTCGTGGCTTTCAAAATTGGTTTGCTAGGTTTGGGTACAGTTGGCGCGGGAACAGCAGAGATTTTGCTCTCCCCAGATGGCCGCCATCCACTGTTGCAGGAATTGGAAATCTATCGGGTGGGAGTGCGCGATATTTCTCGAACTCGGTCTTTACAATTGCCAGAAAATGTGCTGACAACTGACCTAGAAGCGATCGCAACTGACCCGGAAATTGATATTGTAGTAGAATTGATTGGCGGATTGGAACCGGCGCGATCGCTCATTCTGCAAGCTATTGCCAGCGGCAAGCACGTCGTCACTGCCAACAAAGCAGTTATCGCCCGCTACGGTAATGAAATCTTCGAGGCCGCTAACAAAAAAGGCGTTTACGTAATGCTAGAAGCTGCTGTCGGCGGCGGCATTCCAGTCATTCAAAGCCTCAAACAATCCTTAGTTGCAAACCGCATTCAAACTGTCACCGGCATCGTCAACGGCACAACTAATTACATCCTGACGCGGATGCAAACAGAAGGCGCAGACTTTGCCGAAGTCCTCGCCGACGCTCAGCAATTAGGTTATGCTGAAGCTGACCCCACAGCAGATGTAGATGGATTAGATGCTGCCGATAAAATTGCTATCTTAGCCTCGCTAGCTTTTGGCGGACGCATCAAATTAGCTGATGTTCACTGCGAAGGTATTAGAAAAGTTAGTGCGGCGGATATTGACTACGCCGACAAGCTGGGATTTGTGATTAAATTATTGGCGATTGCTCAAGAAACTTCCCGCTACAATGGCAAGCAAGCGGAGGGAGAAAGCGAACTGCTGTCCATTCGAGTGCATCCGAGTTTTGTGCCGAAAACTCATCCGCTGGCGAGTGTTAACGGGGTTTACAATGCAATTTTAGTCGAAGGAGAGCCGATCGGGCAATTGATGCTGTACGGGCGCGGCGCCGGTGCGGGCCCCACAGCTAGCGCCGTAGTATCCGACATCATGAATGTAGCGGCCATCCTGAAAACAGAAACTGTTCCGATTCCTCATCCTTTGCTGAGTTGCAGTCACCAACACTACTGCAAAATTGCTCCGATGCAGGAACTTGTTACTCGCTTTTACGCCCGTTTTTTAACCCACGATACTCCGGGGGTAATTGGCAAACTAGGCACTTGTTTCGGCAACCACAAAGTTAGTTTAGAATCAGTTGTGCAGACGGGAATTCACGGCGATTTAGCAGAAATTGTCGTGGTGACTCACGATGTTAGGGAGGGTAATTTTCAACAAGCACTCGATGAAATTCGAGCGATGGAAGCAGTCGATAGTATTGCTAGCACGTTGCGAGTTTTGTAAAAGTGATTTGCTAAGGCCGGGCGGGTTTCACATACAATATTTGTTAATAATTGACAATATCTAAAACCCGCCCTCTCACTCCCCCAATGGTAAATGTCATGTAGATTTTTGCCATTTGATACAAGTAAAAGTTAATTGAGATTATTCGTTGTGCGGTGGCGGGTTTATGTAGATTTTTTGTACTTATTCAATATTGTTGGTAAAACCGGCGGCTACCAGATAATGAAAGGAACAGAATTCGATTTTGTCGATCGCAAAACGGGAAGGCACTTGCTAGATTCCCTCTACGAAAAGTTTGCCAAACCCCAAATGCACGATACTTTTAAACCCAATAATCCTTCAATTTACATTCGGCACGAGGAAGGGCAAGTTATTGATGGAAATTATATCATAAAAAAAGTGTTTGAAGACTCTCGCACTGGTTTTTATGCTGAAAGTCGCATCCCCATTTCTGGCAATAATCCGCCTGTTTTCGTGATTCGCGGATACGGTTCTTGGTATCCTTTCGAGCGCGTTTTGGAAGATACGCCCGATGTATTTATGGCAAAACTAGAACGCCAGTTAAAATCGGCGCAAACTGCGGGTGCTATTGATTGGATAAAGCAGCAATTTCACAGCGGGAATCCGCCCGATGTCATCGGAGAAAGTTTGGGGGGCAAAGTTGCTCAGCAAATAGCAGCAAAATACCCTGATTATATTAGATCCACTGTAATTTTTAATTCTTTGGGCGTTTCGGAAAAGTTAGCTAAAACTTCCACCGCTAAGAATGTTTTTCACTATTTTACTTTAGGCGAAAGGTATGCTTTCTGGGCAAATGAAGGCGATTACATACCGGGGACGATTTTTGTGATTTCCCAGAAGGGGAAAAGCTGTTGTTATAAAATCGAAGAGGCGATCGTCCGAATGGCGCGTTTTGAAGGCAAGTTTCTCAAAAGGCGCGCGATTGTGGCAATATTGGCTCAGTTGCTTTTGCTAAATAGACACAATGCGATCGTCCTCAACAAGCGACGGCCAGTAGTCGTTCAGATCGATCGCACTCAATTGCAAATTTTCCGAAAAAAGCGCTTTGTTTAAACTCAGACAGAATAGCTTCAGGCCGCAGATGGCTGATTTTCCCGCGCTGCGACAGCGAGAACCAGACAAAGTGCTGCGATCGCTTTTTCCCATTCTTGCTTTACAGCGGTAGGTTGAACCTCATCAAAGGTGCTAACTAAACGAGGGATCGCTCGTTCTAATGCCTGTCTTGGAATTGATTTGTGCAGATCAACTAAACGAATTAAACTTTCTTGATTCTTCAAAAAACCGACTACCCATTTCGTAGTATGATCGGGACCCTCAGGGACGTTTTTAATTCCTAGTTCTGTTTGTAACCAGTCGTAAAAAGGCGGCAGCTTTTGAGCTAAAACAGTTCCAGCAGTAGGCAAAGTTTCTTTGAGTAAAGCAGTATCCAGACTTGCGAATAATTGATTGAATTCCGGTGAATCGAGCAAGCTGGTTAATGGCAGTGAAAGCAGCGCTTCTGAAGCGTCAGGGGATACATTTAAAGTCCGCGAAAATGTTTGCAGCATTGGAAAGTCTCTGGTATTGATGACTTTTTTAGCCTAACAATCATGGGAATCAATGAATATGAGCTACCTCATATTAGCAAAATTGTAACATCTCGATCGCCAAAGAAGCCTCTAAATCTAGCTGCCTGCATCTACGGTTAATAATTCTCTGTTAAAAATGCTACACAAATTCTCCCTTAGCAACCATCACCACCTTACCACCAACCAAAACTTCTATTTCCCCTTCATTTTGGGCGGCTTGTAACAACAGCAAAGAAGGTCGCTCGATTTCATAACCCTGCTCAACTCTGACATCAATCTTTGCTTCCCCATAATAATCATGTTCTACCAAATATCCAGCCAAACAGCCGTTAGCACTACCCGTCGCCGGATCTTCTGGAATTCCTAATGAATGGGCAAAAACTCGCACGCTTAAATCATTAAGGCCGCTGTAGGTTTCTGGGCAAAATATCAAAATTTCTTTCGCTTCCATTGTATCAACTAGCTCAAAATATTTATCTAAGTTGACTTGAGCTTTTTTGAGCGAGGCGAGAGTTTTTAATGGGACAATAATAAACGGCACTCCGGTCGAAACTTCTTGAATTGGGAAGTTTGCATCAATTTCATCTGGTTCTAAATTCAGGACATTTGCCAGAGTCTCGGCTGATAAAACTTGACCAAAACTAGGGGCGTTTTGTCGCATCCACAAAATATCTGCCGATTCATTATGGTAATTAAAAGTAACTGGAATTTGACCGACTGCTAGATTGAGAATTACTCGATCGACCTTTTCGCGAATAATCTCTTGCTGCAACACAAACGCAGTGCCCAAAGTCGGATGACCGGCAAAGGGCAATTCCTTCTTTGGCGTGAATATCCGCACGTCATAGCCGCCATCTCGCGGAGTGGGCGATCGAATAAACGTAGTTTCTGAATAATTGATTTCCCTCGCTATCAGCAGCATTTGAGCCTCAGATAGTTCGGCAACTCCTGCACCGCAAAATACAGCTAGTTGATTGCCAGCATATTTTGACTCCGCAAACACGTCAACTATATAAAAATTCATAATTATGCCTTTGGTAAAAGTCGATAACTAATATTTTACATCCAGCGTTACAAAGCAGATTTATTTTATAGATCGAATCACCGCGACGATTTGACGCAGTTTAAAGAAGTGCTTAGAATTGGAAAGATATAGAGAAACAGGGATTTGTAAGAATTTGTTGAGGAATTTGTAACGATGAGTGAGTTTAAACAAGAGTTAGGGGAAATGTCGCGGGAAAAGCGACTTTATACTTTAGAAAGTCTGCCAAGGCATTTAGTAGAGAGTGGGCAAGGGGAAAAGCTGTACCAGTTGTTAACGGATTTCGATTTTATGCAGGCGAAACTGGATGAGTTGGGGCTTCAAGCGTTAATTGAGGATTATGATTTAGCGATAGATTCTCAATTGTTGGATGGGCCGGAGCAAAGTCAAACTTATCTCTACTGGATTCAACAGGTACTTCACAGGTCAGCGCCAATTTTGGAAAGGGATAAAACGCAATTAGCAGGTCAATTATGGGGGAGATTGCTTGCTTTTGAAAAGCCTGAGTTTCAGAGGATGTTGGAACAAGTCAAGCAGTCGAAAAATAGTCCTTGGCTGCGGCCTTTGAGGTGGAATTTAATAGTGGGGCCATGTTGGCGTAACCTCGCCGGCCATTATTTCGGGGTACAAGCAGTGGCGATCGCACCCGACGGCAAACGAGCAATTTCGGCTTCATCGGATAAAACCCTTAAAATCTGGGACACAAACACTGGCATAGAACTGAGAACTCTCACCGGTCATACTGGCCCGGTAAGGGGAGTCGCGATCGCACCCGACGGCAAACGAGCAATTTCGGCTTCAGACGATAACACTCTAAAAATCTGGGACATCGAGACCGGTACAGAACTTCAAACCCTCACCGGTCATACTAACTCGGTAAGGGGAGTCGCGATCGCGCCCGACGGCCTGACAGCGATTTCGGCTTCAGACGATAACACCCTAAAAATCTGGGACTTGGCCAGTGCCAGCGAACTGAGAACGCTCACCGGTCATACTAACTTTGTAAGGCAAGTCGCGATCGCACCCGACGGTCTGACAGCAATTTCGGCTTCACACGATAACACCCTAAAACTCTGGAATTTGGTCAGCGGAACCGAACTGAGAACTCTCACCGATACTGGCTATGTATATGCAGTGGCGATGACACCCGAGGGCTTCAGAGCGATTTCGGTTCCACAACTTAACACGCTGAAAATTTGGGACACAGACAGCAGCAGGGAACTTCAAATCCTCACCGATGATGATAGCTTTGTATCTGGAGTGGCGATCGCACCCGATGGCAAACGAGTAATTTCGGCTTCATTGGATAACACCCTAAGAATCTGGGATCTGGCTAGCGGCAAAGAAATTGCTAGTTTCACCGGAGATTATTGGTTTGATTGCTGTGCGATCGCACCTGATGGGGTGACAGTGGTAGCGGGGGGTCTACCGGGCACCGTGCATTTCCTGCGATTGGAGGGAGTTAGCGGCGGGGGATAGGAGTTTTAAGTGCGATGGAGTTGGCGGGCGATCGAAAAAGTTCGGTTCATCGGGGCGATCTAGTCTTCAACCCGCTCTCGTCGGGTAAAGTTTCGTGTAGACGGGGTTTCAACCGCCGAGTCCTATATTTATTCGCTACTTCAAACAGCGAATTGCCTCTAACATTCCCCTGGCTTTATTGAGAGTTTCCTCATATTCCATATCCGGGTTAGAATCGGCCACCAAACCAGCACCTGCTTGCACAGAAACCGAATGTTTATTGCCTCCTTGAGAGCGAACAACCATAGTCCGAATTGCGATCGCACTATTCAATTGCCCCTCAAAATCATAATACCCGTAAACCCCAGAATACGGCCCCCGGCGACAACCTTCCAACTCGTGTACAATCTCCATCGCCCGAATCTTCGGAGCACCGCTAACCGTACCCGCAGGAAAACCAGCTTTCAACAAATCCCAAGCTGTCTTATCCTGGGCCAATTCTCCCACCACATTGCTCACAATGTGCATGACGTGAGAATAACGCTCAATTTCCATTAATTCGTCAACTTTTACAGTACCGTTTCGGCACACTCTGCCTAAATCGTTCCTACCCAAATCAACTAACATGACGTGTTCCGCAATTTCCTTGGGATCTTGAAGCAATTCAGCAGCCAAAGCATCATCTTCTTGAGGAGTTTTACCCCGGCGACGAGTGCCGGCGATTGGTCGCAAAGTCGCTATCTTTTTGCCATCAGCAGCGTTTTCCGCTTTCACCATAATTTCGGGACTCGAACCGATAATCTGCCAATCTCTAAAATTAAAATAAGCCATGTACGGAGAAGGATTTATGAGACGCAAAGATCGGTAAAGTGCAAAAGAATCGCCACTGTATTCAGCTTCGAGTCGCTGCGAAATAACTACTTGAAAAATATCTCCGGCTTTGATATAATCCTTCGCTTTTAAGACATTGGCACAATACTTTTCACGGGTAATATTGCTCGTGTAAGCCAATTCTGTATTTCCGGTTGGGGAACGGGCATCTTGCCAGTCATTGGGAGGTGTCCATTCTATTAGAGTAGATTGCCGGGAAAGCGGCGATTGCAACTTCTGAACTAACTTGCCAACGCGATCGCACGCTTGCTGATAAGCATCTGCCAAATCAACGCCAACCTCGCGCAAATCCGCATAGGCGACGACCCAAATTTTCCGCTTCACCTGGTCGAAAATCAGCAAATTATCCACCTGCATCCACAACCCATCCGGCAAATCATTCTCGCTTGCTGGATGCACGGGAACTCGCGGTTCTATCCACTTAATTAACTCGTAACCCCAAAAACCGAATAACCCGCCAATTCCCGGCGGTAACTGCGGCAATTTCACCGGTTGATAAGACTCCAAACACTCGGTTAAAGCTACAAACGGATCGCCCGTAAATACTTTTTCGGAACCGTCACGGTAAACTTGAGTTGTGCGATCGCCCTTTGCCTCCAAAATCCACAACGGATCGCACCCTAAGAAACTATAACGCCCAAGTTTTTCCCCACCTTCCACCGACTCCAGCAGAAAACTGTAAGGTTGACCCGCACAAACCCGATACCACGCAGACACCGGCGTATCCAAATCAGCAACCCATTCTTGATACACGGGTACAAAATTGCCTTGTTTCGCCAGTTCCGAAAATTGTGAGAAATCGGGAAATATCATATATATCAGAAGGAAGAAGGAAGAGGGAAGAAGAAAGAAAGAAGAAGGAAAATGCAATCCTGGCAATAATTTCAGCGATTAAAAGCGTCCTACCCGTCTTGGGATCAATAAACAAAAGACGGAAAGCAACAGCCATGAGGCTGCTGGTACTCGCCAACTGCCATCACCGCCATCGGTTTGAGCGCGCGCAGCCCCTCTTGCAAACACCAGCGAAACAAACTTGCGTAACGCACCGGCAAGTGGAAAGAAACCTGTGCTTCGGAGTTCGATGCCGCCGCCCCCAACAGTAAAGCCTGCATATCCGCCTCAGTTTCTGCGACGCTGTGGCTCAAAGCCGACACCGCACAAGTATAAGCCACAATCCGACCTTGTTTGCAAGCAACCCAAGGAGAAAAGAAATTCAGGGCGTACTCAATATCGCTAGTTCGATCGCACCTGTATAATTTCTTGCACAAAACCGCACATTCACCAACATCCTCACTAGCCAGCGGCCGCACCTCAAACCCATGCTGCGGCTGGCTGCGAAACTTCCCTTCCATTAACACGAAAGGTTCTTTCACCTCAAAACCCAAAGAAGCGTACAGCGACAGCGACGCCATATTAAAAGATTCCTGAACCAAACGGATACCCACAGCGTCCTGTCCGCGTTCCAGCAAAGCTTTCATGATTTCGCGTCCCGTGCCGCGACCTTGAAAAGTTCGATCGACACTGACGGGCCCGATACCGCGAATCGGGTTGCGTTCGTCCATAAATCCGCAGCCGACAACGACACCGGAACTCTCGGCTACGATGCCAAAAAACAACGGACTTTCGATTAGCAAGCTACTTATTTTGGTTGCAAACTCCAGCGTCGGAAAATCTGTAGGGAACAAGTGGCGATCGGAAATATCTTTAAAAGCTTCATAAGTAATGCCAGCGCAAACATCGATATCAGAAGGCTGCGCTCGCCTGATTGCGACATTCATTTTTAATTTAACGATTAACTTTTAATAAGATTAGAAGTTGGCAGTAGTATTTTGACGCTGCGGGCTTAGCCTCCCGCGCCAGAATACTACTGCAAAAACAAGTTCACAAGCTGAGCCTTTCAAGGCAATATTACCTATGTTTTGCTCAGCGATGCAGTCATAGTTTAAGGATCGAAAGTCTTCTTGCCGCTGAACTTCAGCTTAGCCGGATTGGGATTGCTGCCAATATTGCGGTCAATCTTACCGTTGTAGGGACGACCTTCGTTCACCTTTTCAGGGAACACGCCATCTTTGGGATGCAGGTACTCAGTAGAACCGTCGGGAAACACGCGGTAAATTTTGTAGTTCGAGATTTTGAATTTAGCCCGCAGTTGCTGGCCGCCCAAAGCGATGCACTGCTCCTTGCGGGGCAGATACAGCAAGTTGTCGCCTTGACGCATGATTGCAGCGCCGCCTGTAGGCATTTCAAACACCTGTTCCTTGGGGCTAGTCCAAGTGATCGCGTACTTCTCTTCAACTAGCGCCTTGGTCAGCAAGCCGCCGGTGCTGCCGCCGAAAAGAGGGGGTTGTCCAGTGAGTTCTTCTGCCATAAACATATCCAAAGGATTTTTACGGCATCCTATCATCATGACGCGACACTGCTGTCGAAATTGTAAGGAAAGTTAACAGTTTTTGGGCGATCGATCTCTTCTGATAATTGATAATTAGTAATTAATAATTGATAATTGGTAATTTACACCAAAGTTATAAAACAAAATTAGGCAGCACGAATCCCGAAAAAATAATCAAACAAAAATAGCAATTATTCGGGTGCTTGTGGGCCCCCAAATAATCGCACATTCTCCCAATTTTCCTCCACAAGCGATGATCGAAAAATTTACCGCGTCAACCCTAAGTCAAGAACCAATTAGGGTCATAGCCGCGGGGAATTTGGCTCAAAGCAGTCCAAGTTTCTTGATTGACAATCCCGTTGGCCTGAATCCCAAAGCTTTTTTGAAATGCGCGAACAGCTTGATCCGTCAAAGTAGCAAAGTCGCCGTCAATTTCACCACCATAATGGTTGGAAGTTTTGAGAACTTCCTGAACAGTAGCGACTGCTTCCCCAGAACTGCCTAATTTGAGTATCGGCATATTAACTGGAGCAGCAGTATAAAGCGCCTGCCAAGTCAGCGGCCCGACAATGCCATCCGGCGACAAGAAAACCCGAAACTGAAACAGTTTCACAGAAAAATCAACTGCTTTGTTAAAAATTCCTTTAGCAGGCTGTCGGTAAAGGTGCAACTTGGTTAGCAGTTGTTCTAGTTCCAATACCGCTTTACCTTGAGAACCTAATTGTAGTTGTGGCTTTTTGGCTATAGGTTGAGTAGATTTCATCTGGATTGTAGGTGACATAATCGGTTTTGCTAACCTCTAGGTTTGAGTATTCTTATGGAAAAAAACTTTTTCCGGGCGAAACATTTGCCTTCTCAAATTTTCTCGAATCAACACTGGCGTCGGCAGTGCCTCAACAGATTCGAGCAACCTTTACCATCTCGCGACTTGTGGACAGGAGACTTATACCATTTTAGATTTTAGATTGGGCATGACTGATTACTATCAGGGTTTGCAGCTTACGTACAGTTGGATTCTTTGTTTAAACTGATATTAATTTTCGGCAGCCTCCCTAGGTACTCTGTCGCCAAACCCGGTTTAAGACGGCAAGCGCATCCTGAATCTGCTTTGATACTTTTGATTTTAAAGCTGAACACCGCGTGGCCACATCTCCTTTAAGGCTGATCTCACAGGGTGAGGATTGAGGGTGATATCCTTTCCGTTTGCATCGGAATTATTCATCTCTCTCTTCTCTTTCTCTGCGAGCTCTGCGTTCTCTGTGGTTAAATCATTCCGATGCAATCGGCATTAATATTAGTCATTAAGTCCGACAGGGGTTTCAACCCCTGCCTCATAGCTCAAGTCGTCTCAAGACGACTGTAGATTAGTATTTGATATCAAGTCCGGCTTAAATAGCGCCTCCTATCAAATTTGTTAGCATCGAAAGTATTCCTATCTCTCTTCTCTATCTCTGCGTGAATCCGCGTCAATTCCTTGTCCGGGGCGGTTAATACATTCTCTTTTTTTCACCGCAGATACAGGCAGATAAACACAGATTAACGCAGATGAATTAGATCAATTCCGGTTGCACCATCCGTGGTTGACTGTTGACTGGATTTTACTATTCCGATGCTACCGCAATTGATATGAGAGAGGGTGTAGCAGCGGAGGCTGGTTCTGCTGGGAAAACTTTTCTGTGCTATCGTATCTCGGTCGATCGATTAATATCGATTCCGGTGGCACCGTCCGTCATTGTTGACTGTTCACTGTTGACTGTTCACTGTGAGTCAAAAAAATGAAAATTGCGCGAATTATTTGTTGGCATCTTGATTCGACTTTACGCCCGACTCCGGAAGCGCGGATTTGATATCATTCCAGCGCAGCCGGATTTGATATAACTCGATCGATATTTGCGCGATCAGACGCCCAGAAACCCGATTTTTTACAGTATATTCCATGTAAATTTAGTACGGATAAACAGGGTTTCGAGCAACAGAATCAGTAATGATGCGAGAACTGTAAAGAAACCAGGTTTTGCGCGGTGTACTTCATAAACCTTGAATACGCTGTATTAATTAAGCCTAAACAGTGGGAATAGTAAAGTGAAATTCACTTCCTCGGTCTTTTCCTGCGGAATCTACCCAAATTTTACCGCCCCAGCCAGCAACAATCTGTTTGCAAATGGCCAATCCCAAACCGGTACCGCCTGCGCTGCGGCGCAAAGCTCCTTCTTCTTGATAAAATCGATCGAACACTACTTTTAAACTGTTCGCCTCGATTCCCCTCCCCGTATCGGCTACGAGCACTTCCACCATCCGAGAACCGTTGCATTTCGCTCTTATGGTGACGCTTCCTTGAGGTGTGGTGAATTTGCAAGCGTTGTCTAGCAGTTTGGAGAGCACCTCCACCAACCACTCTCCGTCAGCTTGCACTAAAGGCAATTCTGCGGACACTTCGGCGATAATTTCCGGTAACCGTCGATCGACTCCGTGGCGTGATCGCACGCTGCTAAGGGCCAAATCAACGCATTCTTGCAGCGTCAGCGATTCTACATTCCATTGAACTCGCCCGCTTTCTAAGTGAGAAAGAGTTAAGAAATCCTGCACGAGTTTTCGCATTCTATCGGCATCACCCAGGGCAGTTTCTAACATAATTTTCCGCAATTCTGCGGGCATATCTGGTTCCGAGTTCAAACTTTCTAGACACACTTGAATCGTAGAAAGTGGAGTCCGGAGTTCGTGGCCGGTGATGGCAATTAGATTGCTGCGAGTGCGGTCTAATGCTTCTAATTGTTGGTTTAGTTCTTCTAAATGAGCGTAGGTTTCTGCTTGAATTAAGGCCGCTCCGAGTTGGGTGGCGATTGCCTCTACTAAAGCAATTTCGTCTTCTTCCCAAGCCAAAGTCGATCGACACTGGTGCATTTCCACCATGCCCAAAACCCGCCCCTGATAAAGCACTGGCACCATGAGCCAAGAGACAATTTGCCAGTTTTTTACAGTTTTTTCCAGGAATTGTGTATTGACAATCAGGGGGTGTTGTGCTGTGTCTTGGATGTAAACTCGCTCTTGCCGCGCCACCGCGTCGCTCCATATTTGATTTTCCTGCAACAGCCAAGTCTGATCCAGCATGGAACTAGCGCCCGGCCCCAAAAACTCGCGATCGATTTTGACCGCCACATCTGCGGTCTTGCACCGATAAATCAAACATCGGCTTGCTGACAGGGCAGTCCCCAGTTCTTGAACTGCAACTTCGACGATTTCTTGTGGGTTGAGAGACTGCCGCATTGCCGTTGTAATTAAGTTTACCAGGCGTTCTTTGCGTTCCTGGGCGGCGATGGCGGCGTATGCTTTGAGCAGTTTGTGCTGGCCTGCTTGCAAGTAGGTTACTAAGCGCTCGGTAAAAGCGTCGCTCAATTTTGGATTGGGAATTTTTGAGCTTTTTCCCGTACTTATGTCGGGTTTGGCGGCTTTGGAAGTGGCGGATTTCCTCGTTTTTTTCGGTGTTTTGAGCTTGTAAGTAGTTCGCGCTCGATCGATCTTTTCGGCCAATTCCGGGCGATAATTGACAATTCTATCGAGCAACAATGCGGCAGCTTTGGAGCTGACCTCGCGATCGAACGTCCAAATTCCTTCAAATCTGCGAGCTTGATCCATCAACAGTGGCCCGCGATCGTCCTGGTTGTCGATCGGCACAATTTTTTCTTGACAAATCAGGCAAGTTGAGTAGTGCTGCCCCAGCACCACTAAGTGCCACTCTTTACTCAATCCGTCCTCCGGTGCAAACGCCACAGTTTCGTGACATTCCGAGGAATTTTTAAAGTCAGTTTCCGGTGCAGCCAGCACGTATACCTGAGACGAGCGTGAGGCAATTCGCCGGTAGCGGTGAGCTTCCTGGCGGTAGAAGCGCTCTCGCTGAAAGCTGGCAATCACTAGCGGTTCGTCGTCTGAACCCGCCAAAACTAAGTCTTCCATCGCGTGCGACAAGGCTGTCATGGAAGATTTGAAATAAATTTGTGCCCGCAGTTGGGGCAAAGCTTGCAGAAGTTCTGCCAGTAGCGAAATAGGGACGATCATCTAGCCTTAAACGTGCATTTTTGCCGATGACAAAACAGGATCGATAGGAGGTTTAGAGCGATCCCTTTTCAGTATCTGATACATTTATGCTTCATAACACGACTGTTTAAGTCCTATCATGCTAGCCATATCATTTAGACGAATCTAAGCAGAGGTATGCCTCCAAGACGTTGAGTTCATCCCAAAGTCACCTGTTTTTACCTCTAGGTTTTGACGCCAACTCATCTATTCAGGGTTCGATTCGGGCGTTAGCACTCTCACCATTCAGACTTGTTAGGCACCGCTTCCGGATCTCTTGCATTATACTATTCTTGAGCTATTTGATATCAATGCTATCTTTATCGGTTTTTGGCGAATCGGTTTTTGGCGATCAATCTGGCTAATCGGCAATTAAACTTTCAAAAATCACAAGTAATTGGCCATTAGCTCAAAACTAACAGCCAATTATTTTGAGGACTTATATCCAATCTGGTTAGATTCGGAATGATGCCAAGGATGCTCGGAAAATTATTATTCCGATGAAGCGCGGAAACGATTTTCACCAAAATCTATGAAGAAAAAGGGTTTCGGACACCTAGCTTGTAAGTCCTATATTTTTTTTGAGGCATAGTGCCTAAGTATAAATGCTGCGGCTGTGGTTGTATTAGGCTAGTTCGCCCCCTTCGTCGCTGCCACCCGGAGATGATTTGTAGAGAGCATCTAATTGTTCGCGGGCGTCTTGGACAGTCAGCGAACGCATCACTAACAGCGGCTCATTGACAACATTTCCGTGTTCGTCTAAAAGTTCTGGATGCGGTACAGATTGAGAGCGAGGATAGGATGCGTAGGGATTATTTGCCCTGAACTGTTGAGGGCGCTGGGACTCCATACCAACGGTGACTAGACTGCGGATTAAGTTACCGACCGCCAGAAAGGCAAGAACGGTAAAAGCTAAAATATAAAGCAAGTGCAACATTATCTTCTCCTCCGGGCTAAACAGCCACACAGCAATTTACAAAAGTGTTTCAGCAAGTAATAACTTATTAACTGGAAATCTGTTTGAGGTTGTCAAGTGGGCCGCCACATTTCCCAAGGTTGGGGATTTGACTGCAAATTTAACTTGAACTCGCTTCCTTATTTTCCAGGGGGAGCTGACTGCCATGAGCGAAAGCGTGCCGATACTTGCCAGCATTCGGCGAGCTGTCTGTGCCACGGCATCAGTGCTGCTGTTTCAATCCCAACTTGACCCCCGGTTGCTTGAAATAGAGCTTTAGCTGCGCCTACTTCTTGCTGAGCCTGTTTGACTCGCGCCAGCAAGTCAGATTGATCTTCCTCGCTGAGAAAGGGAATTTCCTCAGTTTCTAAGAGCTTTGCCGATCGGTCGAACCAGTAATTGAAATCCTCTAACAGCGGTTCCAGTAACGCTTTGAGCAATTCTGGCTCGGGCAAGTTGGAATTAAGCATGGATCAAAATTGGGTTATTTATCTATTATAGTCTTAGACGGTCTTTACAAATTGTAACATATTTTTAACAAAAATTCAATAATTTAATAACAATTAGCCGGTGGGTGTGAATAAATTTAACTGTGCCAGCAGCGATTTTTGAGTCGAAATCCCCAAATTGTGCAATATCGGCTCAGACTCGCTAGCAATAGCTCATAGCAGAAGGAAGTTCGGCAAGGGATTCGCTTTCTTCCGATGTAACAGATGAAAGGAAGAAGAAAGAAGGAAGAAAAAAACTATGCCCAATGCCCAATGCCCAATGCCCAATGCCCAGAATGACCTAATTTCCCGGAGTGTCCCCCAGTCGGAAGTCGGCGCTTGCTGTCCCAATCTGAGTAAGATAGAAGCAACTGCAACTAAATTAATTGCTAATTCAGCCGATGTCTAGCTCAGAATCCATGTCCGCTCCAGAAGAGTCCGTTAAGATTGAGTTGCCCCGCACGAGTGAGTCGGAGGCACTAAAAAAAATTCGCCACACCACCTCCCACGTTATGGCGATGGCGGTGCAGAAGTTATTTCCCAAGGCGCAAGTGACCATTGGCCCTTGGATTGAAAACGGTTTCTATTATGACTTTGACACTCCCGAACCTTTTACGGAACAGGATTTAAAAGCCATTAAAAAAGAGATGATCAAAATCATCAACCGTAAATTGCCTGTAATTCGCGAAGAAGTCAGCCGCGAGGAAGCGGAACGCAGAATTAAGGAGATTAACGAACCTTACAAATTAGAAATTTTGGCAGGTTTGATCGAACCAATTACTCTTTACCATTTGGGCGAGGAATGGTGGGATTTGTGCGCGGGGCCTCACTTGGATAATACCAGTGAGTTGAATCCAAAGGCGATCGAGCTAGAAAGCCTCGCAGGCGCGTACTGGCGCGGCGACGAAACCAAAGCTCAATTACAGCGCATTTACGGCACTGCTTGGGAATCTCCCGAACAATTAGCAGCATACAAACACCGCAAAGAAGAAGCATTAAGGCGCGATCACCGTAAATTAGGTAAAGAATTAGGCTTATTTATCTTTGCCGATCCGGTGGGGCCGGGTTTGCCTTTGTGGACGCCAAAAGGCACTGTTTTGAGAAGTATTTTAGAAGATTACTTGAAACAAGAACAAATCAAACGCGGCTATTTGCAAGTTGTGACTCCACACATCGCCAGAGTAGATTTGTTCAAAATTTCTGGACACTGGCAGAAATACAAAGAAGATATGTTTCCGCTGATGGCGGAGGATGAGGAAGCGGCAGCAAACGAACAGGGTTTTGTGATGAAACCGATGAACTGCCCTTTCCACATCCAAATTTACAAAAGCGAATTGCGATCCTATCGAGAACTGCCGATGCGCTTAGCGGAATTCGGCACGGTTTACCGCTACGAACAATCGGGAGAATTGGGCGGTTTAACGCGGGTGCGCGGCTTTACGGTGGATGATTCCCACTTATTTGTCACACCGGAACAGTTGGATGCAGAATTCTTGAATGTGGTGGATTTGATTCTGTCAGTATTCAAGAGTCTGCAACTGAAAAACTTTAAGGCGCGTTTGAGTTTTCGCGATCCAAACAATTTAGAGAAATACATCGGTTCCGATGAAGCTTGGGAAAAGGCTCAAGGTGCAATCCGCCGCGCAGTGGAAACTTTGGGAATGAATTATTTTGAGGGAATTGGAGAGGCGGCTTTTTACGGGCCGAAACTCGATTTCATTTTCCAAGATGTCTTGGATAGAGAATGGCAATTAGGAACTGTTCAGGTAGATTACAACTTGCCAGAACGTTTTGATTTGGAATATGTCGCTGAAGACGGCACTCGCAAGCGTCCGGTGATGATTCACCGCGCTCCTTTCGGTTCTTTGGAACGTTTGATCGGGATTTTGATCGAGCAGTATGCGGGGGATTTTCCGCTGTGGTTAGCGCCGATTCAGGTGCGGTTGTTGCCTGTCAGCGCGGAGTTTTTGCCGTTTGCGAAGGAAGTGGCTGCGAAGATGAAGGCGCTAAATATTCGCGCTGAAGTTGATGAGGATAGCGAGCGTTTGGGCAAGTTAATTCGCAATGCTGAGAAGGATAAAATTCCGGTGATGGGTGTTGTGGGTGCGAAGGAAGTTGAGGCGAATAGTTTGAATATTCGGACTCGGGCTTCTGGGGAATTGGGGGCTATTTCGGTTGAGGAAGTGATTGGGAGGTTGCAGGCGGCGATTAGTAGTTACGGGGATTTTTAGGGGGATTTTTTAAACGCAGATGCACGGGGATTAACGCAGATGATAGTTTAATATTGTCTGCGTTTTTCTCATTGATCGGCTAAAATCATATAATTAGGTAAATTAACAGGAGTTAAATTAATGAGTAATCCGTTTCCGGGGATGAATCCTTATGTAGAACATCCTGAATTATGGCCTCAAGTACATCATTTGCTAATTAGTAGCATTTTTGAATCATTAGTGCCGCAGTTGCTGCCAAAATATATCGTCGATATTGAAAAAATAGTTTATGAGCTTAGCGGAGAAAATTCCCTTTTAGTGGGGATTCCTGATGTCACTGTGCAGCACTCTCCAAGTCAAACAAACCCAACTTCTTCTAATGTTGCAGTGGCCGCACCGCCTGTGAAAGCTTTGAAAGTAAGACTGCCAGTACCTGTGGAATTTAGGGAAGCATATTTAGAGGTACGAGATACAGCAACTAGGGAAGTTGTGACAGTGATTGAAGTGTTGTCACCCGCCAATAATCGCCCTAGAAAAGGGCGAGAAATATATGATGAAGCAAAGCGAGAAAAGGTGTTTGGTAGTCGCACTCATATGATTGAAATTGACTTGCTGCGAAGTTACCAACCCATGTTAGTTTTTGAGAACGATATTGAGGCAAGTTATCGAATTTTAGCGAGTCGGGGAAATCAAAGGCCTTTGGCGGATTTGTACCTTTTCAATTTACCGGATATGATTCCTCAGTTTCCCTTGCCTTTGCGTGCGGGTGATGCGGAACCAATGGTAGATTTACAAGCGTTATTAAATGGGGTTTACGATCGCGCCGCCTATGACTTTAGAATAGATTACACCGCCGCACCCGTACCTGCGCTTTCGGAATCAGATGCTGCTTGGGCAGATGCTTTGTTGGGGGAAAGAGGGTTAAAGGGATAAGGACAGTAGATTCTTCCCTGGTGTGGGGCGGGTTTATGATAATTTTTGGGGGTTTGTGATGTCGGAGAAGTGGCCCCTACAGAAATATAGGGTTGCGAGGCTCGAAAAGCTAAAAAGTCCTACACAAAACGTTACATCTTTGTTACCATCGTGGCAAGTCTGTCCTCAGCAGCCCCTCTATTAACCTTCTAAACTAACCGTTATGAGTCAACATCCTTCAGCAATTCCCGCCTCCGAAGAGTCCGCCGAAACCCAGACAGCGCCGACAAACACTGCACCTCCACCGAGTTATGTCAAGCTGGCGATGCGGAACATGGTTCGCAAGCGGGCGACTTCTTTGTTTCATTTTGCCTTGACAGCCGCCGGACTTTTAGGCGTACTCGTCGGTTTGGCTTTTCTCGATCGCTATTTCAATTCTTAATCCGGGATTCCAACAATCAGCCTCTAATTTCTGCTGATGTTTTTGATCTTTCTTAATCGGGAATTAAGCTGATTGTTCTGCCTGCCTGTTGCAATCTCTAACAGATTACTGTATCTTTCCAGCAACAGCAAAATCCCCTGCCGTTCGATCGCGCAATTGGAATTTGTAAAAAATTGAATATATCCCTTGACAGGAGAGCAAAAAAATGTTAATTGAGGTGAACGTCGAGGACTGTTACGGGCTCGCCCAGCAGTCAGCCGACGCTTCCAACCTCCCTGAGAGTACAGCCAGCGGGGAGATTTCAGCCGAAACCTGGGAAAATTGGTTTAGCGTTTGGCTGGAAAACCAGGAAGATTATGTGCCAGTCGCTCCGGGCTACGAAGTCAGTCTGCGTTTAACCGCCGATACGGAGATGCAAGCCCTCAACCTCCAGTACCGCCAGCTCGATCGACCGACTGATGTACTAGCTTTCGCATCTTTAGAGGTAGACTGTCCTCAGCTAGAGGAAATGCAGTCATCTGAACCCCTATACTTGGGTGATATCGTCATCTCGATCGATACAGCTAACCGACAAGCCCAGCAGCAAGGACATCCCCTGAAGACCGAACTAGCTTGGCTGGCAGCCCACGGTTTTCTGCATCTTTTGGGCTGGGATCACCCGGATGAAGAAAGTCTGACTCAAATGCTCGATCGACAAGAAACATTGCTGCGGGCGATCGGTCTTGCGATCCAAACAGCATAACTGAAGTTGATGTTGATTTAAAAAATCATCTCAAGCCCAACATAACTTTCTGAAATTAAACCAAAACTTTAGTAAAAACTTAGAAAAGTTACCTAGACTTGATGAAGTTAATTGGAAAAGTTTAGCTTTCATTCATCTCTGTAAATTAAAGTTGGTTCTTTATGACACTAGATAGACCCTCAATTTCATCACAAATCGCACAGTTTCTGCCCATGCCTCAAGACTCTTCTAGCCAGACAGTCCAGGAGCCGAAAAAAGCCTTGAAATACAACCGAGAGCTGTCCTGGAAAATCGCATCTAGCTTAGCTACGAGTTTTAGATACGCTTGGGGGGGTCTGAGTTATGCTTTTGAAACTCAGCGCAATTTTCGGATTCACACAGTTATAGGCACTTTGGCGATCGGACTCGGACTATTTTTGCAACTCAAACCTGTAGAAATATCTGTGATCGGCGTCACCATTGGCATAGTTTTAGCAATGGAACTGTTGAATACGGCGATCGAATCGGTGGTAGACTTGACAGTCGGGCAATCTTACCACGAACTAGCCAGAATTGCCAAAGACTGCGCTGCCGGAGCAGTTCTGGTATCGGCAATGGCTGCGATCATCGTCGGTACTGCACTTCTGCTTCCTCCTTTGTGGGCAGTCGTTCAAATTGCGATCGGCCGTCAGTAACTTATTGGAGGCAGAAAATTTTAGGTTTTAGATGACCAATTTGAGATTTTTAGTTTTATTCGTCTATATTGCAGCTATTTTTATCTTCGGCATCTATCTAAAATCTTGAAACCCTTGCTTTCAGGGAGCGAGTCAATCTAAAATCTAAAATCTAAAACCTAAAATCTAACTTAACCCGTGATTATAGTCATCGATAACTACGACAGTTTTACATACAATTTGGTACAGTATCTAGGAGAACTAGGTGCTGAATTGCCCGTAGCCAGCGAAGTGCAAGTCTACCGGAACGACCAAATTTCCTTAGCAGAAATTCGCCAATTGCAGCCGGCAGCAGTGGTGATTTCTCCTGGCCCAGGGCGGCCGGAAGATGCGGGAATTTCTCTGGAATTAATCAAAGAATTGGGCCCGACTTTACCAATTTTAGGCGTGTGCCTGGGACATCAAAGTATCGGTCAAGTATTTGGCGGGAAAATTGTTTCTGCACCCGTGTTGATGCACGGCAAAACTTCTCAGGTAGAACACGCAGGAGTCGGAGTTTTTCAGGGCGTGGAATCGCCGATGGTTGCAACTCGCTATCACAGTTTGGTAATTGAAAAGCAGAGTTGTCCAGAAGTTTTGGAAATTACGGCTTGGGTTGAAGACGGAACTATTATGGGCGTGCGGCATCGGGAATATCCGCACATTGAAGGTGTACAGTTTCACCCGGAAAGTATTTTGACGACTTCGGGAAAGCAATTATTACGAAATTTCTTGGAACGGCTTTAGTTGGGTTTTGAATTTTGAGTTTTTGTCTGAATCTTTCGGGTGCGTAATGCGAACCTGACGGTTGAAATTATCTAACTTTGTAGGGCGCGCAATGCGAACTTTACGGTAAAACTATGGTGCACATTTTCGCATCTCAGGCGCCCACAAAAGGGTACAAGCCCCCGAAAATCGTTGTGGTGAACCCCAAATTTTAGACGAAAGTTCCATATCCCAGATTCATCTGTGGAGTAAATCAAAAATCTAAAATCTAAAATCTAAAATCGACTGGCGGTGTTTTGTGGTATAACAACAGACGACCAACACCCGACAACCCCAACCACAAGATGAAACGGCGACAATTAATACGTTACGCACAGACGGGTTTGCTAGCAGCTTTCTTCACTGGTTTGCCATCTGGATGGGAAAGCTATCAAGCTCAAACTGCTGATTCTTTGTCGATTCAGTGGTTGGGCCACACTTGCTTCTTGTTCGCCGGAGGCGGTGCGAGGGTGCTGGTGAATCCTTTTCGCCCCCTGGGCTGTACCGCAGGCTATCGCTCTCCTAAAGTGCCAACAGATTTGATTCTGATTAGCAGCCGATTGCTCGATGAAGGGGCGATCGAAGGATTTGCGGGCAATCCCGGCCTTTTGTACGAACCAGGGGCTTACAGGTCTAACGGGCTGCGGATTCAAGGGATTCGGACGGAAAAAGACCGTGAGGGAGGAAGGCGATTTGGGGTCAATGTGGCTTGGCTGTGGCAGCAAGCGGGCGTTAAGATTTTACACTTGGGCGGAGTTGCTGGCCCGATCGGCATTGAAGAACAAATCTTGATCGGGCGGCCCGATGTAGTGCTGATTCCCGTGGGCGGCGGGCCGAAAGCTTACACTCCGGCGGAAGCGAAGCAAACTTTGCAACTTCTCAAACCAAAGATGGTGATTCCGACGCATTTCAAAACCCAAGCCGCCGATGCTGCTGCGTGCGATTTGGTGCCGCTAGATGAATTCTTGGCGCTGATGGATGGTACGCCGGTGCGCCGATTGAATAATGACACGATTTCGATCAAATCTGCTGACTTACCCCAAACTGGTTCAGTGATTGAGGTTTTGAGTTACAGATTTAGCGGTTGATGCCCGATTTTTCAGCTTGCGTTATAGTAAGGGAGTTTTGGTCGATCGGGGATGCAAGAGAATTTTTTCTTTACCTTAGCCTCTGGCAACCTTGCCTTTTGTCGAGATTTGGCTAACATAACAATTCATGTTCACTGTTTTATCTCATAAGGAAATGCAAGCGCAATGAAAAATCAAAATTTACCTAGTTGGATCAAACAACTCACAGGTTTCGCAGGAATAATCGGCGCTAGCGCGTTAATCGGTTTCCCGGCTTGGGCTCACATCACCTCCAACACCAATGTTGCTAATGCAACTCAAACTTCACAAGTTGCAGGAAAAGTGAAAACCGCTGCTTCACCGGCACCAACTTCCGCTTCACCCGCACCAACTTCCGCTGCTAAGGATATTGTTGCTATTGCATCTGGCGACGCTCAATTCGAGACGTTGACGAAGGCTTTGGGAGCTGCAGGTTTGGTGACAACTTTACAAGGAAAAGGCCCTTTCACTGTTTTTGCTCCGACTGATGCGGCCTTTGCTGCTTTGCCAGAAGGAACTGTGGAGAATTTGCTCAAACCGGAAAACAAAGCCCTACTTACTAAGATTTTAACTTACCACGTTGTTCCTGGTTCGGTTGTATCTACTAGCCTGAAATCCGGCGATGTTAAAAGTGTCGAAGGCAGTTCGCTGAAGGTGGGAGTTAACGCAGGCAAAGTTACTGTCAGCGGTGCTAATGTTGTGAAAGCTGATATCAAAGCTAGCAACGGCGTTATTCACGTAATTGACAAGGTGTTGATGCCCCCTGATGCCAAGTAGGACTAGCGTTTTTTGCATCAATTGATGTCAGATTCGGTTACATGAAGACGAAGTAAGGACACAACATTGTTGTGTCCTTATTTGTAGGGCAGGCAATTCAGAATTAATATAAATAAAGCTTTAGCTAGCTGCAGGTACTTACAAAAATGGCTGCCAACCCTTACCCCGGTGGCCAAAATCGAAAATTTCGGGATGGAGAATTTCTGCTAAAATTTCTAACGAATCAACCAATCTCGGCCCCGGCCGATTAAAGTAAGAATTGCCGTCAGTTATGTAAACGTTCCCCATTTTTACTGCTTCCAAATTAGGCCATTCTGGGTTTTTAGTTATCTGCATTGCTTCGCTGCGAGTGCGGTTTAAATCAAAACCACAAGGCATGAAAATAATTACATCGGGGTTAGCTCCTACTAGCGATTCCCATTTTAACCAAGGGGAATGTTCCCCGACAATTCCAAATAACGAATTGCCTCCCGCCATTGCCACTAATTCGGGAATCCAGTTACCCGCAGCCATCAAAGGTTCAATCCATTCGATGCAGGCTACTTTGGGAAGTCTCTGTTTTGTGGTAATAATAGAGGATGCTTGTGTTTGGGAGGTAATAGCATCAATGCGGGATTGCAAAAGGTCGATCGCACTTTTGCCATCTACGCCCAAAGCATCAGCAACTCGCTGAATATCCGTCCAGATTTCTGCTAGGAGATTCGGCTGCAAAGAAATAATTTCCGGCTTGCTATTTACCAGCGTGCTTACCGCTTGTTCAACTTCTGTTAGAGAACAAGCGCAGACTTCACATTGAGCTTGAGTAATAATGTGAGTCGGCTGCAATTTTTCCAAAGTATCTATTTCTACTTTATACACGCTGAGGGCATTTTGCAACAATTCTGTCACGCGGTTGTGAATTTCGCGGCTAGTTCCTTCGGGATTGAATTTAGGCTGAGTGCAAACAGGTAAATTTTGGATTTCAGGGGGATAATCGCATTCGTGGGAACGGCCCACAATTGCATCGGTTAATCCTAAAAGTGCTACAATTTCGGTGGCACTGGGAATTAGAGAAACTATTCTGAGTTGGTTCATTGATTTTCTGTTTTTTACAGATTTAGAAGCACAGGCGTTACAGATTTAGAAGCACAGGCGGGACGCCCGTGCCACAATAAAAGGGATTGTTAAATTTTTAGTTTTTTTAAGTATTGCAAATCTTGCCATGCTTGAATGAGATTACCTTGCATCAGAGCCGCTACACCGTTTAAAACTCTAATTTCCGGTAGGTTGGAGTTGAGAGCGAGAGCAGGTTTTAAGGCTGTTTGAGCGGCTTTGGGATGCCAGCCGTACAGGTGTACGAAAGCGAGATAGGCGTAAGCGTAAGGGTTTTTTGAGTCTAGTTGGGTGACTTTTTCTAAGGCAGCGATCGAACTTTTGACATTCTGCTGCAATACTCGCGAAAATGCCAAAGCATAAGCCAATTCTAGATTATTTGGTTCCTGTTTCAACCGATATTCTAATGCTTGTTCTGCTTGCACGGTATAATCTTGAATTGGATCGTACTGATTGATCCGCCCAATCTGCTCGAACACGGGTTCTAAACCGGGCAATCCTTTGGGTAAATTAACCGCCATCGCCCGCAATTGAGTGACCAAATCTAACTCAGGCTTATCTGTATTATTCTCGTTTCCCGGCTCTACCTGGGAACGCATATCCAGAGGCTCTGCCTCGATCTTAACACTAACTGTCGGCACATTAATCGGATAAGTTTCACCGGTTTTCCGATTTAGATAAGTAGCTTGCAGATTGTAAATTCCCGGTGCAATATTAGCAGGAGGAAGCATCGCCGTGCGATCGACAACTCGAAACCCCACAGCAAATTTATCCGCTTCCAGCATCCCCGGATGCAAAGTCGCCTGGCCGATCGCGCGATCGTGTAAAATCCTGAAAGTCTGTCCCGGTGGAATATCGCCAGACTGCTGATTTTCCCACGTTACCAACACTAAACCAGACTGCAACTGCTGCCAAGGCCCAGACCAAGCATAAGTAACTGGTAGCGCGACTCCGGGAACTGCTTTTGCAGCGACAGTAACTCGATCTAATTGTACTTGCGATCGCGCTTCATTCAATGGCTGTATTTCGACAGGCTGCACTCGCTTGCGATAAAGATTTAAATTAGTATAATCTGGCAAAACCCAAGTTTTTTCTAACTGAAATTTATCGCCTTTTTCAATCGCGGTTACGGCTGCATTTTGAGCTTGTTTAATTTTTTCGCGGATCGAACCTTGCGGGCCACTTTTAGTTACGAACCAAGAGAGCGATCGCACATCTTGCGGCACTTGTTTTAAATTCGTTCCCACCTGCCGCCCGTAAACCTGAAAATTCGCCAAAGCACCATAAAAATTCAAATTATGCTGGTTAATTTCCGGCGTCGAAGGCAACACGCCTAAAGTAGATTGTAAATAAGGTTCCCTATAAATAATTTCTGCGATTACCTCTCGGTGCGGCCACTCTTTCCCCAAGTAAGGATAGTTAGAATTACCGGGACTGATAATTTGGACTAAGTTATGTCCAAAAGCACCTCCCAGCGGCAAGATATGGAACAGCATCGCCAGAATAGCCAAGCCAATTGTACCCCAGCGAATTTCTCGTCCCCACCGAGAAGGCCACAGCGTTAAACAGTAGGCTAAGAAAATAGATAAAACTGGCAAATAAGGTATACCATATCGGTCGTCTTTGTTAATATTTAGAGAATTAATTAAATAAGCTCCTACCCAGAAAACAGCCAGCCAGCGACAGGAGTTGAGATAAAAGATGGACGAACTCTCTTGCCGACGACGCCAATAAAGTATCAATCCTACTAAGGGAATAAGTAACAGAGGCCAAGAAATGTGTTCTGGTAAGTGTTTACCGTAGTAAATCCAAGCGTCGATCGTATTGAGGGCCGGATCTCCTTCGGCGATCGCAGAATCCACTGTTGCCCGTTTTCCCCCGGTCAAAATTAACAGCCAATTAGTTTTTGCCCACGGCCCAAACACCGCCACCGACAGCAACAAACTACCTGCTAATTGAGCTAATCTTCCCCAAGCTTTTTGTCGCACAGCACCCACAGCCAACCAGAAAATCGGGGTAAATAGAAATAATACGGTAGTATGTTTAACTAATATTGATAAACCGAGAGAAATTCCAAAGGCGATCGCCCAAAACCAAGACGACGGGGAGAGGGGGAGAGTGGGGTAGGGGGAGAATTTATACTTTTTCTTTGTTCGTTCTTCCAACTGAGTTCTATCCGTTACATCCGTTATAAAATCCGTTGCCGAACTTCCTTCAGAAGCCTTCCACATGGTCAAACAATAGAAAGCAAAAGTAATCGCAGCAGTGAGGGGATAGTCGAGCAAAAATTGCAAGCGGAACCGATAAAGTCCCGGTAACAAAACGCAAATTGCAGCGGCCCACAAACCGACTTGCCTGTTAAACAGTTGCACGCCCAGACTGTAGACTGAGGCGAGGAGAATTGCACTAAATAATAAATGAACGAGGGTTGCCCGATCGCCCCCAGTACCGAAAACCTGAAGAAACGGAACCGTTAAGATGTATGCCAAGGGTGGAATTTTCGTCGAAAGCAGCCAGAAGTTTGTCCACCACTCCCCGGAAAACCACTGAGGATGCTGCAACGCCTGCAAGTATTTCAGGGTGCTAGTCAGGTAGTCTGCTTGATCCCACGCCGGGACAGATCGATCAAGGGCAAACCAGAGGCGATCGCTAATTGCCCCCAGCAGCCAAATTATGCCCAAGACAAGCAGACTCTTACTTCCGCTGTCCCGATGTTGCTGTGCCATTGCGATTTTTGGATTTTAGGTTGCAGCTTTTAGCTTACAGGCGGGCGGTTCCGGGCGATCGAAAATTAATTGAGAAAAGTGCTTGCTAAATTCTGTATGTGTCTGCTAAGATAGTAAAGCGCGAAAAAACAAGCCGGGATAGCTCAGTTGGTAGAGCAGTGGACTGAAAATCCACGTGTCACGAGTTCAAGTCTCGTTCCTGGCATCGCAAAGCCCTCACAAAGTTGAGGGTTTTTTTTTAGGAAAAATGCGGGCAATGCAGTCAATTATCAAACTCGATTTGCCTGAAAGTTTAGCTAACGAGATTGATGAATCTGTTTGACCTGAATATTTAAAGCTGTTGAGAAGCGTTCAACTCCGCCGAGAATAATCTTTTCGGGCTCGCCCCTTATTTTTGAGTGAGGTACGACGCTAATTCTGGAATTTCACCGGCGCGCTGCCACTCAGCTTCCCCGCGCCGCACTTTCGTTCGGGCTGTGATTTCCTGAACCTCCCATAATTGCAATCTGGTATAGGGCCCTTTGGCTTCACCGCTGCGAAACACGTACCATTGAGGAACTTCAGGAGTGGGCTGGGTCGATCGTCTCACAGGCTTCATCCGATTCATTCCAGTTGTCGCTTTGAGCTGATTTAGTTCTTGTTCTACCGGATTAGGAGAGGCTGAATTAGAATTGGGCGATCGCTTTTTCTTAGCTGAACTCTGATTTTTCTTAGCCTCCGGCTTACCTCTAGCAATTTCTACTTCGCGCGGCCACCCCCAGAAATGCCACACCGCCACCCACACTAGCCCCACGGCAGATCCTAAAATCTCTTCTTGTGTTTCTGACCATTCTGAAGACTTTCCAAACAGCAGAAAACCGATCGCACCGAGTACGATCGCTATGAGGTTTAGGTAAATTAGGTTGGTAGTGTCGTTAGCCGCTAAGTGCCAACTGGTTGTGTGCCGAACAAAAGATTGGCGGGTTGCTGTTTTGTTGTGTTTCCAGGCTTTGCGAGCTTGAATCCGGCCGTAACCAGGAGAGTCAGCGGGCCACCACGTCGCGGCCCAATTAACTAGATGCGCTGACCAATACTGCAAAGCTGCATATCCCACTATTCCGCTTAGCAGTACGCTAATAACTAACAGAAAGGTTGTCAGCGGCAGTAGCTGTATTGGCACGATTTCAGCCGTCGCAACAGTTAACAGAAAAAACGGAGTACCAGTTAATACTGGAACTAACAAAAGTTCAAGTATCTTTAGAAGCTCTGCATAGAAAATCCATAAGAATTTAAGAAGATTTTTAAGCAGCTTTGCAAAGCGGAAGTGATACAGGTAAGCAGATGCGATCGCAGTTCCTAGAATTAAAGCAACGAGCGCGCCCGAAAAGCTTCTGAGCGGCAGCATAAAAAGGGCGGTCGGCGGAATTCCCATCACGATTGCTGCTGGCAGTGTGAGAAATGCTATAACGCCTTCCCTCCAGTGCTGCCAAGCCGATAAAGTCGGCGGTTGCTGATTGTGTCGGCGAATTTCCACCCACTCTGCAAACTTGGTTAACCCCCAGTGATAGAAAGCAAATAACCAGATTTGGCACAACCAAGCAAGTACAATCGGGGATTCCCAGTCAGAGTTCCTGATGGTGTACCAGTACGTCCTGCTAAATCTGTAGGAATAGTAGTAAGCATTGGGCCACAGTAAAGAAACAATCAGCCAAAAGCTAATGCTTAAGGCAAACCCTCTGGCGCACGATGTAGGATCGGGGAGGAATTTCGGCCAATTATTCATGGTTGGGATAATTTGACGGGATCTCATCAATATTGTCCCATCGCGCCGATCGTTCTGGGCCGTGCGATCGTCCATAAAAATTGCTGGACAGTGCCGGATGTACGAAGTTGATTAAAACTTTTTTTAAATAAACACTCGTACTCGTTATCCTGTTGAAGGGGATCCGTGCTCTGTGGACATCCTACAACTGCCTGAAGCGAAGCTATCCCGAACGCGCGTGCGGGCCCGTTGCGGTAGGGAATCGCTCCAGACAATCCCTTATCCCCTACAATAAACAAGCAATTATTATATTTTGAGTTATCCTGTGAGTCCTACTGCCGAAGTCAGCAATACCCTAAATGCGGGCGCTCTACCAACCGTTACCGCTACCGCAGCCCGCCGCGCTGTTTTTCCCTTCACTGCAATTGTTGGCCAGGAGGAGATGAAACTGGCGCTGCTGTTGAATGTCATCGATCCCAAAATTGGCGGGGTGATGATTATGGGCGATCGAGGTACTGGTAAATCTACCACAATCCGCGCCCTCACTGATTTGCTGCCGGAAATTGAGGTGGTGGCTGACGATCCTTTTAACAGTCATCCCAGCGATCCAGATTTGATGAGTGATGAGGTGCGCGATCGCACTTTATCTCAAACTGACATTAAAAT
Organism: Microcoleus sp. Pol12B5; assembly: GCF_036701335.1. Lineage (NCBI taxonomy): Bacteria > Bacillati > Cyanobacteriota > Cyanophyceae > Oscillatoriales > Microcoleaceae > Microcoleus > Microcoleus sp. Pol12B5. The sequence goes on from NZ_JAUBQQ010000008.1 coordinate 94,668, forward strand.
CGCCCGCAAAAAAGTCCAAATGGTAGATTTACCTTTGGGCGCTACCGAAGACCGAGTTTGCGGTACGATCGACATCGAGAAAGCTTTGTCAGAAGGTGTTAAAGCTTTTGAACCCGGCCTTTTAGCTAAAGCTAACCGCGGCATTCTGTACGTTGATGAAGTCAATTTGCTCGACGATCATTTAGTCGATGTTTTGCTCGACTCGGCCGCCAGCGGTTGGAATACTGTTGAAAGAGAAGGCATTTCGATCCGCCACCCGGCTAAGTTTATTTTAATCGGTTCCGGGAATCCAGAAGAAGGAGAATTGCGGCCGCAGTTGCTCGACAGATTCGGGATGCACGCAGAAATTCGGACTGTGAAAGACCCGAATTTAAGAGTGGAAATTGTCGAACAGCGATCGAGTTTTGACCAAAATCCGGCGGAGTTTCTCGCGAAATATCAGCGCGAACAAGATGATATGCAGCAGAAGTTGGTGGAAGCCCAGGAAAGGTTGAAATCGGTAACTATCGATCGAGAGTTGCGGGTAAAAATCTCCCAAGTTTGCGCGGAATTGGACGTAGACGGGCTGCGGGGCGATTTGGTGACGAATCGGGCTGCGAAAGCTTTCACGGCCTTAGAATGTCGCACAGAGGTGACTGTGGACGATATTCGCCGGGTGATGACTCTGTGTTTGCGGCACCGGTTGCGGAAAGACCCGTTAGAATCAATAGATTCGGGGTATAAAGTGACTAAAGTGTTCGATCGGGTATTCGGTCTGGAATCAACTGAGGGGTAATTGGTAATTGGTAGTTGGTAATGGGTAATTGGTGGTGATGAAACCTTCCCAAATTTTCATACCTAATTCCCCATTTCCAATTACTAATTCGGGCAATGGAAAAAAGAATTTTAGGATTAGATCCGGGCTTAGCAAATCTCGGCTACGGGGCAATTTCCTGTCAAATTGTCCCCGATAAACAAGATAAAAACAGCGTTTCCATGATTGATTGTGGCGTCATACAAACAACACCCAAACAGGAAATGGGACAGCGCTTGAAAACAATTTACGACGATTTGCACGAGGTAATTGAACAGATTAAACCTGATCTAGCAATTGCCGAAAAACTGTTCTTTTACAAGATGGGAAATACCATACTTGTAGCGCAAGCGCGGGGCGTTTTGACCCTAGTATTGGCGCAGCGTGGAGTGCCGTTATTCGAGTTTACGCCGGCTCAAATTAAGCAAGCTTTGACCGGCCGCGGTAATGCGGATAAATCTGAAGTGCAAGAGGCCGTGGCGCGGGAGTTAGAGTTGGCTTATATTCCGAAACCGGACGATGCAGCGGATGCTTTGGCGGTGGCTTTGACTGGTTGGTACGATGATGATATTTGTCCGAAGAAAATACAGTTGGAAACAGGAAAAATTTGATACAATATCAAATCATGGGCAAATTAAGCACAAATCCGGGCAACACATCTTCTCCGGATAAACTTACAGGAAATTGTACAATCTCTACTTCGCGAGAAGGGCGATAAATTTCTACTTTTTCGTCTAGAGGATTAATTAACCAACCCAAGCGTAAACCGCTGTTTAGATACTCCTGCATTTTCTCCTGAAGCGGTCGCAGCGGGTCTGGGCGCGATCGCAATTCAATGGCAAAATCAGGACAGATTGGCGGAAATTTCTCTTGTTGTTCTGGTGTTAAAGCAGACCATCTTTCTAAGCTAACCCAAGCCACGTCTGGAGCTCGATAGCCATTATTAGGCAAGCGAAAAAGTGTAGAAGAACTAAACACTCTCCCTAGCTGGGTTTTACGGTTCCACAAGCCCAAATCTGTAATTAAATAGGCTTTTCGATTGCCGCTAACTCCGCCTGCGGGTGACATAATAATGATTTCTCCTTTAGGTGTCCGTTCAAATTGCCAATCTCGATTCATCTGGCATAAACGGTAAAACTGTTCATCGGTTAGTGCGACAGTATCTAAGTTTAAAGTAATGATGGTCATTTTTCCTAACTCTTTATAAATATGAGTCCTGCCAACCTATTTTAGCGCCGCATTTGGTCAATTTTAACATCACTCCTCATAGCCCGGACTTAAGCTTTAATACGAGGGCTTAAGCCCCAGCCCGACTATTGCGAAGTACAAAATATTAGTTGAAAATGTAATTAAGTTCGATCGCCCAATTCCCACCTCCATCAAAAAATGCTATAATAGCAACTTTAATTGCTAAACTTATCCCGCCAACAGAGAACACAGGAAAATAATATGGTGATTATTACCTCACAACAAATTGCCCAATTTCGCTCGCAATTAGCGGAATATCCCGAAGCCCTAAAAGCCCTAGATGCAATCGAAGATTGCGAAGGTAACATCGAAGATGCAGCGATATCTCTAGCAATTCAAGCCGGGCAAGAACCGAATATCTCGGAAAATTGGTTAGACGGATTGGCCAAAAGATGCCGGGTTGCTATCTGCAAATCAGAGGTTAAAGAAGAGTTGAAAAACGGACAATTGAATGCTGCATTTAGAGATTTAGTGGCAGCAAAAATTTGCCCTAATATTTTGGTGACTTCGGTGATTATTTATGTATTTAAAACTGGGGTGAATGAGTTTTGTGAACCTCTCGAATATAAACTGTAAAGCCATCGCTGCATTTAAAAATTAGGTGAAACACAGCTATCCCGAAGGGTAGGGAATCGCCCTCATTTCTCAAAACATGATACAACGAGGCTATGGCAACTCTTCTCTACCCCTTTGCACTACTGTAGCCAGCCGGCCTTAAATCCGGCGACAAACCCAAAGATTTCCCCAGCAAACGAGCAAGTTGCACTAAAAAATTAGCAGTATCTTCGTCACCTTCGCGCGCCATTGAAGCCGATATCTGGATTAGCATTTGCACAAATCCCGCATCAATTAAATCGGAACAGGAACTTAAGACCTCTGGTTCTTGGCCGTTGGGACAGGTAAGCACTCGCTCGATTAAGTTCAAATAAGCCTCTTGACGTTCTGGATTCATTTTGGCAGGAGCTTTACAGTAAATAATTTATTATTACGTTTAACTCACTCCTGTCAATCAGGCGATCGAATAAGCGATCCCCCTTTTTACTCTAGAAACTCCATTCAGTCAGGAATAGACAGAAGCTTAAAGAAAATCTTAAGTTTCTCCATGCTAGTTTAGTCGAGGTAAGTTGTCCCGATGCGCCCCCTAGAATGCAAGCTAAGCTGCGCCAATAATAACCCTAAGATTCAAGGGAATTAAGAATATACAAAATGAAAATAGGAATATTTTTAGGAAATCTAGGAAACCCCGCCATCTACTATCCCAAACTTGCCCCAATTACCGGCGGAGTCGCGGCGAGTATTTTTCTTTGCCAATTATTGCAATGGCAATCACAACAGTCCAACTCCGGCGAATGGGTGAAAACTAACAGCAGCGAAATTGAAAAAGCTACTGGTTTAAATCGCGAAGAACAAGAACTCGCGAGACGCCTGCTAAAAGTGCGATCGCTCCTGAAAGAAAAATTAACAAATCCCAACACGGACACCCTAGAACTCTGGGCGGACATTGACGCTTTCGAGGAAAAACTAAATAACTTTTGGTCACCGAATCCGCCAGATATTATAACACCTATAAGTTGCGAAAATAACAATCACCCTGTAGAAATTTTTCGCGAAACATCACCCCCAAATCATGTAGTTAAAAGCGACAAATATTTCGGGCAACCCCGCCAACAAATAGCTGTGGCTGTCACCCCTAATTACCGATTTAGTGGCCCCTGGAATTCCCAAGAAGAACTCCACAATTTTCAACGAGCCTTAGAAGCCTATGCTCAAGAGCGCAACTTAGGATTTGGAAATCCTTCTGGATGGGCATTTAAAATTATTGACAGCATGACAAAAGGCTTAACCTCGACTTTTTGGGATGAATTTATCGCCGGAATTCCTTTAGGAGAAAGTCAGAAAGTTAAGCGAGATTGGGAAATCGAACCGGAAGTGCCTTATCCTGCTTTTGAAGAGGAGCGAATTCAGTATTACGTGCACAAAGGCGAACCGCTAGAAGCAGCAGTCTCTAAAGCCCGTGCTGACTTGAGAAACCCGGTTTTGGGCAAAGATTTGTGGGAGGGATTTTTGCGAAAGTGCGATCGGCTTGCCGATGATGCACTCAGAGCAAAACAGCAGGGCGTTGACACACCATATCTGCCGTCTTCCTTCAACGAAAAACCGCAAATCACCAAGGATAGTGTAATGCGGAAGTTAGGGGCGATCGCGCCGCAATTAGCCCTCAATCAATCCACATCTGAAACAATTGCTGAACCGCCAAAACTCGAACAAAAAGAGCTGCCAACAGTCGCCGAAACCCCCAGTATTTCCTCTTTGCAAAAAGCTTACCAAACTCCTCTGGGTCGAAGTATAGTCGAAAAACAAATCGCTGCCAACCCAGAATGGGGCTACGAAATAGTTGACGGTGAAATAGTCGAATCAATCCCTTTTTAATGAGGCTGATATGAAACGAGTTAGCGATATTAATCCGCTGGGAGAAGAGCGACCAAATCCGTCTGAGGAAGAGAGAGAAAAACTGCGGCGGGAAAGGTTGCAGCGAGAAAGAGATGAAGGATATCAAAAGTTAGTTGAACTCTGCAATTTAGGCGAATATGACATGGCACAGCAGTTGGGAAATCGACATCTTAATTGGGGTTATGAAGTAGTTGATGGGATTGTGATGGAAAGGATAGATTGCGATCGTCTTCAATAAGGTAGGGTGCGTCGCTATGATATTTTTGCTCGGATTTAAATATCTTCGATGGCGACGCACCCTACCACTTGATATATTGTGGAACGGGCCGAAAAGCCTGTTCCTAAGAATGGTGCAAATTGACTACCCCAATGTCTATGTTATAATTATAACTAAAAATTAAATAACTCTTAAAATATGACGACAACTATTAATGCCAAAAACCTAACATTAGCAGAAGTACACCGTCTGTTCGGCTTTCAAAAGCAGTACACTAACTCGTTTACCTCTCTGTTATCCCTTGAAGATATCACAGAACACGAACAGCAGGAACTTATACAAATTAGGGAGGACTTCGATGACTACATTTCAACTGATCGAGTTTCTGAAGGACTGGTAAAAGCTCTGACTACCTTTCCCCTCATGCGATTGGCTGGCTTCTACCGCCGCCCGATTAAAATTAGTTTAGAACAAGACATCACCGAAATTAGCATTGAAGACGAAGATACAATCATTAAAGGACGGTTTGATATCTTAGCTGTCAACAGGATAAAACCCATCAGAAGCGATACATATTTTTGGGTTTTGGTGATTGAAAGTAAAAATTCTGGAATCAACGCATTGATGGGTTTATCCCAATTGCTAACCTATGCTTATCAAAATTTAAAATATCAGGACACAATCTGGGGCTTGACAACAAACGGAATGCACTATCAGTTCGTCAATATTCAGGGGGGCAATAACCCAACCTATCAGCTAATGCCTTTGCTAAACCTGATGGAGTCCGACTCTTCAATTTTGTTGCTGCAAGTGTTAAAAGCTATTTGCAAACTATAAAAAAAGAGGCAGAGAAAATTCCCCGCCTCCCATCTGCAATGACTGTTAACCTAAAAGTTAGATTAGCCAGCCAATACTTTTTAGTAGCCTCTGGTGTTAGGCTTGTGGACGATGAAGCTGAGCACTTGGCATTGCTTCACGTTGTCAAAACCCATGACGCGGATGTAGCAGCTAGGATTTTCTTGACGGCAACTTTGAACTTCAGCCATGATTTCTTGGACGCTGCGAGCACCAAACAAAGGCAACTTCCACAAAGTCCAGTAGCGCATTTCAGCAGCAGAGGTTTCGTTGAACTCTACGCCGGGAATGTAGCCTTGATCCAAGATGTATTGGAGTTGCTTGGCAATTTGCGCGTCTGTCAGGGGGGGCAAATAGGACAGAGTTTCGTAACGACGCTCTTTAGGTAAAGTCTTCATTTTTTGTATCTCTAAGGTGTGTGTTCGATCGCACTTGTCGATCGATTAACTCGACAAATTATCCAGATTCGGTTCAGAATCTATTGATGTTTCAGGATTACTGCTAGAAACAGACCAATTAAGTTGCGTAGTTCGCTCTAAATGCTGGCGTCTGTGTTCCATATTCGCCTGCTGAATGCCAGTACAAACCATTTCTGGCAAAAATTCCGTCACATCGTGAGCCAGATACTCTCGCACAGTCATGATCCGAAAGCCTAAATCTTGATTTTCCAAAAGCAACTCTTGAATATAAGCTTCTCCATCTTGGATTTTGCCCTTAGTGGAAAAGTCATTCAACCAGATTGCCAGAGGAGGATTGGTTTCGCTCAACTGAGCGACCACCATCCGCACGGATTGATAGGTTAGGTAACTTGCCAGCACCTTAGCGGTGTCTTTCGCAACTTGTTTGAGATCCATTTTGACCCCAGCCCCCTCAAATTTTAGATTTTGGATTTTAGATTTTGGATGCAAACTTACTTGTAAATCTTCTTCAAAGATAAAGACTCCACAGCAAGTTTGCTACCTAAAACCTAAAATCTCAAACCAAAAATCCTTAAAGGGTATCCATTGCCTCAAACTCAAACTTGATTTCTTTCCAGAGTTCGCAAGCAACAGCCAGTTCAGGAGACCATTTGCAAGCTTCGCGAATTACGTCGCCGCCTTCGCGCATCAAGTTGCGGCCTTCGTTACGAGCTTGGACGCAAGCTTCCAAAGCAACGCGGTTAGCAGTTGCACCAGGTGCGTTACCCCAAGGGTGGCCCAAGGTGCCGCCGCCGAACTGTAAGCAGGAGTCGTCGCCGAAGATTTCAACCAAGGCTGGCATGTGCCAGATGTGGATACCACCGGATGCAACTGGCATGACACCAGGCATGGAGGCCCAATCTTGGGTGAAGTAAATACCGCGGCTGCGGTCTTCTTCGATGTGGTCTTCGCGCATCAAGTCTACGAAGCCCATCGTGATGCCTTTTTCGCCTTCGAGTTTGCCCACAACTGTACCGGAGTGCAGGTGGTCGCCGCCGGACATCCGCAAGCACTTGGCAAGCACGCGGAAGTGGATACCGTGGTTTTTCTGACGGTCAATCACGGCGTGCATAGCGCGGTGAATGTGCAGCAAGATACCGTTGCGGCGGCACCATTTGGCCAAGGTGGTGTTTGCAGTGAAACCACCGGTCAGGTAGTCGTGCATGATGATGGGGGTTTTGATTTCCTTAGCGAACTCAGCCCGCTCCATCATTTCTTCGCAGGTAGGGGCAGTTACGTTGAGGTAGTGACCCTTGACTTCGCCGGTTTCTGCTTGGGCTTTTTCAATAGCTTCTTGAACGAACAAGAAACGATCGCGCCAACGCATGAACGGTTGCGAGTTGATGTTTTCGTCGTCTTTGGTGAAGTCCAAACCGCCGCGCAGAACTTCGTAAACGGCACGGCCGTAGTTCTTAGCAGACAGACCCAATTTGGGCTTAATTGTACAACCCAGCAAAGGACGGCCGTACTTGTTCAATTTGTCCCGCTCAACGGTAATACCGTGAGGAGGGCCTTGGAAGGTTTTCAGGTAAGCAATGGGAATCCGCAAGTCTTCCAACCGCAGAGCACGCAGAGCTTTGAAACCGAACACGTTACCGACCAAAGAGGTCAGCAAGTTGGTGACGGAACCTTCTTCAAACAAATCCAAAGGATAGGCAATGAAGCAGATGTATTGGTTGTCTTCACCAGGAACTGGTTCGATGTCGTAGCAGCGACCTTTGTAGCGGTCGAGGTCGGTCAGGAGGTCAGTCCAAACAGTTGTCCATGTACCTGTAGAAGATTCAGCAGCCACAGCAGCGCCTGCTTCTTCTGGGGGAACTCCCGGCTGCGGTGTGACGCGGAAGGCAGCCAAAATATCTGTATCTTTCGGCGTGTAGTCCGGCGTGTAATACGTTAGTTTATAGTCTTGAACTCCGGCTTTATACCCAGCCTTTGATTGAGTTTGGGTTTGCGCGTAAGCCATATCTCGCTTCCTAGTATTCGCTTAATTTTTTTGCCCGATCGCAGGCTGTTAAAAATATATCAACAAAGTGTCACTCTCCAATTTTAATATTCTTTTAATCATCATAAGTATTGTTTATTTTGCTTTACATTCCGAAAATATTTGTAACATATCTTATGAAATTCCCGTGGCGAAGGATGCAGGAGGAAAGGCTGGGGATCGCAGAGTGGGGGGGAATTTTGAGCGATCGAAATATATTGTGCAGCGAGCCGAACAGCGGATCAATACGGTTTATGTAAAGAATTTAATACTTAAAAATCAGAATTGGTAATCGGTAATCGGCAAGGGGGAAGTAGTTAGAAATACCTAAAGTTATGGTTGGGAGTTAAGATCGATCGCCCGATCGATCTCAACTGTTATTCAGTATGTAGCAATCCAAAATCCAAAATCTAAAATCTAAAATCCCGTGAATCTGAGACCGCTAACTCAAAAATCCACAGGATACCACATAATATGGACAGGGCTTGTGCAGCAAGAGCAAGCTCGTTTCTCAAACCAAATCCGTCGTTACAGCAATTTAACCTCGCTGAAAACCTGGTTTCTGCCTTAACTGCGCGTAAGTCTAGTATGGATATTTAGTCCCATTTTTACTCTGGTTGTGCCTCACCCCCCTTCAAAAGCCGTTCACTGCATCAATCCAGATTGCCCAAGGCCCTACCCTCAGACTTGGGGCAACAATTTTTGTCATAGTTGCGGGGCTCCCCTGCGGCTAAAAAATCGCTACGTGCCTCTACAAAGCCTCGGTTCCGGGGGTTTTGCAGCGATTTTCACAGTTTGGGACACAGAAACTGAAACCGAGCGCGTCCTGAAAGTGTTGCTCGAAACGGCCCCAAAAGCGCTGAAACTGTTCGAGCAAGAAGCTTGGGTTTTGGCACTTTTGCGGCACCCAGGCGTCCCTAGAGTCGATCCTGACGGTTATTTTCACGTCCAAACGCAAAATTTTGCAGGGGGCGAGGGAAATCCTGCGGCGAAGCGGCTACCTTGTTTGGTAATGGAAAAGATTCACGGCAAAACTTTAGAAGAAGTTCTCGACGAGCACCCTCAAGGATGTCCGCAGGAATGGGTGTTTAGTTGGCTGAGTCAAGCTGTGGAAATTTTAGAGGAGTTGCACAGGTGTCAGATTATTCACCGCGACATTAAACCCTCAAATTTGATGCTGCGAGACCCGGAATCGCCCCAAGTTTTGCTAAGCAAGGGTTTGGGCGGACTGCAATTGGTGACGATCGACTTTGGGGGAGTTAAACAGATGGGCGGTGTCGAATCCGTGGGAAAAGATTCTCGGAGTTCGACGCGATTGATTTCGCCCGGGTACAGTCCGCCGGAACAAATTGTGGGAGGCGGTGTGGTGCCGGCGACGGATTTTTATGCGCTGGGGCGGACTTGTATTCATTTGCTGACGGGGAAGTATCCGGCGGAAATTGAAGATCCGATGACGGGGGAGTTGCGGTGGCGTCACATTGTATCGGTGAGTCCGGCTTTGGCGAATTTGTTGGACGATATGGTGCGATCAAACGTGCGGGAACGTCCCGCGACTGCTGGCGATGTTCGGGCGCGTTTGCAGGAGATTTATGCTAGGAGTAAGGGCAAAATCGCGATCGCCCCTGCGGGTCAAGCTATTGTAGAATTCTGTCGGCAAGTAGTGGTGACGGGGGCGCAAAAAACGGGAAGTTTGATGGTTGTGCTGTTCGGCGCGATCGCCCAAATCGTGGTAGCTTCTCTGGATACGGGCTGGGAAATGGTGCTGGGTGGCGTTGGTGGAACTGCGGGGGCGATCGGCGGTTTGGTTTTGGCCTATGCTTCGCCTATTGGCCCGGAAATTGCCAGTTTTCTGAATGAAGGTTTGCAGCAATTAATTCCTAATATGACTTTCGCTGTCGGGCCAGAAGTGCTGCTGTTTGGATTTGCGGGGTTCGGAACTGCGATCGGTTTGACGGATGCGGGGAGTTTTCGCCAGCAAAAACAGTATTGGCTGTCTGGATTGATGGGCGCTCAGGGCTATTTGTTGGCGGGTTTGTGTTGGATGGAAGCAACAGCTTCTAGTGGTGTGCAGGGGGTTATTTTGGGAGCTTTTGCGATCGCCTCTTTGACTGTGGGAATGGGTTTGCGGAGCCATCAATTAGTTCACGCTTTGGTGGTCGCTGTTTTTTCTACGGGAATGTTTCTGTTGCTGAATGCTTGGAACATTTTTCCGGGGAGTTTCTTTGGGATTTTGTCACTGTCTAACGTTACCTTCGGCTGGCTGCAAGTTTGGGGCTCAATTGTGTTTTTTGGTTTGTTGGGAAGTGCGATCGGGCTTTGTTTGGGAGTCAGCCATTATTTGGTTGTGCCTTTGTTGCGGTGGTTGGGCTGGAAGTAGGAATTAACACCAAATCACTATGATAATCAAGTTGTTATCAATTAAGTCTCTCTCAAGATTTTCAATAGTTTTTTCTCTGGCGATCGCCCTTGTCCTCAGCAGCCCCAATCTAGCCAAAGCCGAATCGCGAGAACAAGCCGTCGATCGATTGACCGATTTCTTATTCTACAGGGTTAATCCTCAGTTAAACAATCGCAAACTCCAAGCGGGCGATCGCGAATATAGCAATCAATGGCGGAGATTGCGCGAAGCGATCGATCCACGAGTCAAGTCGGTACAAGAAGTCTGTTTTAGGCCAGCCCCAGAAGAGACAGGATGGGAATTTACCACCATTAACGGCGAAACCTACGAACAAACCTACGATTTACTTGCAGATACAATTTTTTACAGCCGCCATCCTCAACGAACCGGACAGCCCATTCCCAAAAGCGATCGGATCGGCATTAGTGAATGGTCAGCAATTAGACGCGAAATGTTTATTTCTAATTGTGGACTGTGAGATTCGATCGCCTTACAGCGCAGCATTGATCGAAGATAACTCCTAGAGTAGAGGTCATCTCTACACAACTCTGTAAAAAGAAAGGTTTTTAACCGATGAGTATGAAAAGTTGGATAGGCGATCGCACTCTTATTACAACCAGAATTATTGCACCATTGATGGGACTAATCGCCATTGGATCTACAAGTTTTGCAGGTGCTGCCCCACAGCAACAAATTCGCCGCATAAATAGTGCGAAAGTCGATACAGGAAGTCAAAAAAATTACATCAATAATTCCGAAAAAAATTCAACAATTGTTGCTTTAAGTGAAAAGGTTCAAGTCAGCCTTGAAAATTCTGTAAATTCCACTCAAAAAATACCTCTTCAACAAGGTATGCCATACAAAGAGGCGCGCCAAATCCTGATCCAACAAGGGTGGCAGCCCAGCTTACAAGGTCAACCTAACCTCAGAGATCGTTCTGTTAAAGAGCTATTTGATTTAGGATATAAAGAGATTAAGGATTGTTCTGGTACAGGAGAGGGGCCTTGTCGTTTTGAGTTTATCAATCAACAAGGAGAACTGCTAGTTATAGTCGCTACGACAAGAGGTTTTGAAAATACAAAACGTTTTGTGAGGAATTGGTGGATTGAGAAAAAAACAGATAGCCCTCAACAAAAATCTTCATCGAACATAATTCAAGAAGGTCGTTATTGGTTGGGAGGTACGGATGAGGGTTTAGAGGTAAAGGGAAAACTATATCGATATTATGACGAGTCTAATATTGATCGACCGTGGCAACCTATCTCTGAGTTACAATATATCAAAAAAGGCGTTGTCTTTGATGGTAAAAATTATTGGTGTTTATCTACTCTCGTACCTCAAACAGGAGGAAGTTCTTGTTCTAGAGATGGATGGCAACGAAATATTTATCACCCGCTATATCGGGGAAATTCATAATTTTTATTGGGTTGAATCGTGCTAATTAAATCACTTTCAATTAAGTCAATTTCGAAGTTTTTAGGGGTGTGTGCATTAGCTATATCCCTTGTAATCGGTGGTTCCAATCTAGATAGTGCTACAGCGCGCGATTATGAATCTCGAACTCAAGCTGTGGATAGGTTTACGGATTGGTTTTTTTATAGAGTGAATCCTCAATTAGGAGACCGTAAATTGCGATCGGACGATTCTTCTGCCTACATCCGCGAATGGAATGCTATTCGTAATACAGTTGATCGAGAAATGATTACTACACAAGGAGATTGCGTCGGTGATGCTTTCTGGGACTTCGATTATCGCTCTCATGGGCGATCGCTCGATCGGATTGCAGATACAATTTGGGATATCCGCGATCCATCGGGTGACAAAACTCGTGCAGATGTTTCTAAACAAGAATGGCAGAAGCTTCGTCAATCAATAATTAGAGAGCATTTTTGCTATTAAGTTGCCATATTTGTCAATCCCATTTCAACAATAAATAACAACAGCGCTTTGAGTTACAAATATTGTTAAAATATAAAATAGGCAACCTCGATTGTAGATCATTTAGTCAAAAAGCAACGAAAACATTCTCTAGGAAAACAAAAGGATAAAAAAATGGGCCGAGTCACCGCAACAATAACCGTCACCAATCACATCGATGAAATTCTGGGAGAAAGAGGGTTCATCCCCGCAGAGCAAATACGCTCTATCACCATCGATAACGTCTTAGTCGATACAGGCGCAACTCGACTCTGCTTACCAGCAGATATTATCAGTCAGTTGGGTTTACCAATGCTAGGTGAAATCGACGGACATACGGCAATAGGAACCAGAAAATTTCGTCTGTTCAAAGATGTCACTCTTGCCGTAGCTGGCCGGGAAGGCAGGTATGATTGTGTAGAAATTCCCGCAGAAGAAGAACATTTACTGGGCTTAATTCCCCTCGAAGATTTGGGTTTAGAACCCGACTTGAAAAATCAGCGGTTGATTGTTTTGCCGGCGGAGGGAATACAAAGCTATATTCGCGTGTAAAATCCCGATAATTTCCATCTCTTTAGTCCGCGCAGGCAGACTTGGTTTGTGTAAAATCGGTTTCCAACCGCCGAATTATTTAAATATCTAATTATCTAAGAGTCAACGAAAATGTCAGTCACTACTCATCAATTAATTCACTGGAAACAACAAGGGCGGTCAATTGTCGCCCTGACAGCTTATGATTATGCGATCGCCCAACTCATCGATCAAGCAGGCGTAGATATCATCCTAGTCGGCGATTCCCTCGCCATGACAGTCTTAGGGTACGACACAACCCTACCCATAACCCTAGATGAAATGCTGCACCACGCTAAAGCTGTGCGCCGCGGAGTTAAACAAGGATTAATTGTGGTCGATTTGCCGTTTTTAACTTACCAAGAAAGTCCCCAGCAAGCCATGCACTCGGCCGGTAGAGCTTTGAAAGAAACCGGCGCTCAAGCTGTAAAATTGGAAGGTGGATATCCAGCAATGGCCGCCACAGTTTCGCAGCTAACATCCGCCGGAATTCCGGTGATGGGACACGTCGGTTTAACTCCGCAGTCGGTACACCAACTCGGCTACAAAAAACAAGGAAAAACGGCCCAAGCAGCCGATCGCATCATAGCAGAGTCGATCGCGCTTCAAGAAGCAGGTGCCTTTGCGATCGTCTTAGAACACATTCCCGCAGACTTAGCCGCTCAAATTACCCAAAAACTAACTATTCCCACGATTGGTATCGGCGCCGGGCCGCACTGCGACGGTCAAGTTTTAGTTACTTCCGATTTGTTGGGACTTTCCGAAAAACAGCCGCCTTTTGCGAAAGCTTACGCGAATTTGCGAGAAACGATTACCCAAGCTGTCACAGATTATTCCCTTGAAGTTAGAGAAGGCAAATTTCCCGAATAGGTTCTTAGTGAGGGCTTGAACCCTTAAAAAGGAGGACTAAAATCCTCACTACAAACCTAATTTACACTTTCGGCTGGCCCTCTTCCTCTTTATCCTTCTCAACAGCTTCATCCTCAGATTGACCAACCCCTTCCTTAAAACTCCGCAGCGTTTTGCCCAAAGCATTTCCTAACTCAGGAATCTTCTTGGGGCCGAAAATTAGTATGGCAACCACCGCAATAATGCCCATTTCGGGCAATCCCAGACCAAACATACAAAAACTCCTGTAAAACTTGCTCGATCTTAAGTCAATCTACTGATATTGTTAAAGTATCTACCTTTTTTCCTGCATCTTGCAACAGGAGAATCAAGTTTTATTAAGCTATCCCCCGATAAATAAGAATGTTAGAAATATCCCAGCCTTCTCTGCGCGACCAACAGCACCATCTCATCCGCGATTTAGCAGACCGGATGGAAGCAGTATGGCACCGCTATCTCGACCTCGAACCCTACCACCTGCCCGCTGAGTTGGGATACGTAGAAGGCCGCTTGGAAGGAGAAAAACTGATCATTGAAAACCGCTGCTATCAAACGCCGCAGTTCCGCAAAATACACCTCGAACTCGCTAAAGTCGGCCCCTTGCTTGACATTCTGCACTGCGTGATGTTTCCCAGACCGAATTATGCTTTGCCGATGTTCGGTACAGATATCGTAGCAGGCAAAGGCCAAGTTAGCGCCGCGATCGCAGACCTTTCTCCCCTCAATCCCGATCGAACTTTGTCGGAAACCTACCGAACCCAACTGGAAATTTTGCCGATTAAGCAATTTTCTAGCCCCCGCCAAATTCCCGAATGGGGGGATATTTTCTCAGAATTTTGCCTGTTTGTGCGGCCAGAGTCGATCGAAGAAAACAGTCGGTTTTTGGATATTGTTGAATCCTACGTTGAAATTCACTGCAAACAGGCAGTCGCTTCCGAACCAGTCTCTGCCGCCGAAGCATCGGAAATTCTAGACGCTCAAATTTACTACTGCACCCAGCAGCAGCAAAACGACAAAACCCGCCGCGTACTCGAAAAAGCTTTCGGTCAAGATTGGGCCGAACATTACATGACCGAGGTGCTTTTTGATATTCCTAAATAGCTGAATTTGGTTTACAATACTTAATAGTAGGTGGGCAAAACTTAATTAGGAAATCACCTACTTTAGAAGTCATGGGAAAGGAATCACGGGTCAAGGATAAATCATTTTTAAAACCCCCAGGACGAGGAATCATCGGTTTAGCGATAGCCGCCACTCTCATTACCACAGGAGTCGGTTTTTGGCAAGTATCTCAAGTTAGAAAAGCCGAAGAGTTAAAGGCGGCGGCTGCAACGGCTGCTGCAACTTCCGTCGCCACCCGCAACAGCGTTACCGCTTTGGGTAGGTTGACTCCGCAGGGGGAAGTGATCAAATTGTCGGCCCCTTCGGCGTCGGAGGGAGCAAGAATTGAACTGTTACAGGTCGAAGAGGGCGATCGAGTCAGTCAAGGACAAATCATAGCAGTTCTCGATACGCGCGATCGACTGCAAGCAATCCTCCAACAAGCCGACAAAGAAGTCAAAGTCAAACAAGCCGAATTAGCGAAAATTCAAGCAGGCGCAAAAACAGGCGTTGTCGGCGCCGGGAAAGCCGAAGTTGCCAAGTTTGAAGCACAAGTGCAAAGAGAAACCGAAGCCGAAGCAGCCAATGTCGCCCGCTTAGAAGCTCAACTGCGAAGAGAAACCGAAGCCGAACAAGCTAACGTCGCCAAATTCGAGGCCGCGCTGCAAAGAGAAACCGAAGCCGAACAAGCTAATCTTGCCAAATTTGAGGCACAACTCCAAAGAGAAACAGAGGTGCAGCAATCCAAATTGGCTAGGCTAGAAGCTCAATTGCGTGGCGAAATTGCCTCTCAAAACGCTACAGTCGATCGGCTAAAAGCCGAATTAGCCAACGCCGAAGCCGAGGAAAAACGCAATAAAGAACTCTCCGAAACAGGCGCAATTTCTGCTTCCGCCTACGACACCAAACGCTTAGCAGTAGAAACGGCTCGCCAGAGAGTCAAAGAAGCTCAAGCTGTATTAGAAAAAACAGTGCAAACTTTGCGTGAGGAAATAGTCGAAACTAAAGCCACAGTCAAACAAACAGTAGAAACAGGCCAGCAGGAAATCAATCAATCCCGAGCCAATCTCAGACGCAAGTTAGAAACAGGTAGGCAGGAAATTAACCAAGCCAGAGCAACCTTAAATCAAAAGATAGAAACAGGACGAGAACAAATCAATCAAGCCGAAGCAATACTCAAACAAAAAGCAGAAACTGGCCAAGAACAAATCAATCAAGCCAAAGCAAATCTAGACCAAATTGCCGAAGTACGTCCCGAAGACGTGCAAGCAGCCCAAGCCGCCGTAGAAAGTGCGATCGCCACCAAACAAAAAGCTCAAGTAGACTTAAACTTAAGTTACGTCAAAGCACCCGTATCCGGCTACATCCTCAAAGTTCACAGCCGACAAGGAGAACGTGTCAACACCCAAGACGGAATCGTAGAACTAGGCGGCACCGACCAAATGTACGCCGTAGCAGAAGTTTACGAAACCGACATCGCCAAAGTGCGAAACGGCCAGCGGGCTACCGTCAGCAGCCCCGTATTTGCAGGCACTTTGGAAGGAACAGTCGATCGCATCGGCAAACAAATCGGCAAAAAAGATGTCCTCAATACAGACCCCGCCGCCGACACCGACGCGAGAGTTATCGAAGTAAGAATTCGCCTCGATCCGGAATCGAGCAAAAAAGTTGCAGCCCTCACAAACTTGCAGGTTGAAGTCAAAATAGATATCTAAATTTTACCTTGACAGAACTTACGCATGGGGACTCAAGCAACGGGGTTTTTAACCGAGGTTAAGGTTTTGAATCAAATATAAGGGTAAAAAAACCGCTTCCTCAACACCCGTGCTTAAATCCTAAAATTATTCAATCCAAAACCCAAAATCTCAAATTTAAAATCGGAGGATTATGGCCAAAATACCACTAGCTTGGGCACAGTTAACCCGCGAAAAAATGCGCTTAGCCGTCGCACTAGCAGGCATTGGCTTCGCCGACTTGCTAATGTTTATGCAGTTCGGGTTTAGAGACGCGCTATTTGAAAGCTCCATCACCTTTCACTCAAAGTTAAAAGGGGATATTTTTATCACCAGCACTCAGTCAACGGCTTTAATAGCCATGAAAAGTTTTCCCCAGCGTCGCTTGTATCAAGCCTTGAGTTTTGACGGCGTTACAGCAATTAGTCCGGTATATTTAGGCTTTGGATTGTGGAAAAACCCCGATCCCAACCAGCGAAATACCCGCCAATTGATGGTAATCGGTTTTGACCCCGCTCATCCCATTTTTGATCTGCCTGAAATCCAAAATAATTTGGACAGAATCAAAATTTCAGATGTGGTTTTATTTGACCAAGCTTCCCGCCCGGAGTTTGGGCCGGTAGCAGAATATTTCAAACAGGGAAAAGTTGTTGAAACTGAAGTTGACAATCGCCGCGTTAAGGTAGATGGTTTATTTACTATAGGAGCCTCTTTCGGTGCCGACGGGAATCTTGTCACCAGCGATTTGAACTTTATGCGGATTTTTTCGACGCGGAGAACAAGAGGTTTAATCGATATAGGTATTGTTCACTTGCAGCCGGGTACAGATGTTAAGGCTGTTGTTGATAAAATGAGGGCAACGTTGCCGAATGATGTGAGGATTTCTACTAAAGAAGAGTTTGTAGATTTTGAAAAAAAATATTGGCAGGAAAGTACCTCAATCGGATTTGTTTTCACTCTCGGCGCGGCAATGGGATTTATCGTTGGGATAGTGATTGTTTATCAAATTCTTTATACTGATGTTACCGATCATTTACCCGAATACGCTACGCTAAAGGCGATGGGATACAAGGATATTTACTTTTTGGGTGTGGTGTTTCAAGAGGCTTTGATTTTGGCAATTATTGGTTATTTGCCAGGGTTTGGAGTTTCTTTGGTGCTGTACAATTTAGGGAGAAGTGCTACGAGTTTACCGATGTATATGACTTTGGCGAAAGCTATGACTGTTTTTATTATGACAGTTGTCATGTGTGCTGTGTCCGGGGCGATCGCAGTTAGGAAGTTGCAGGCTGCTGACCCGGCGGATATTTTTTAAGGAAGGAAGAAGAAAGAAGGAAGAAGGAAATACCAATTATCAATTACGAATTAACAGCTACAAATTACGAATGAATACTTTACCAGTTGTCTCAATTAAAAATCTCAATCATTCTTTCGGCGAAGGACAACTTCGCAAACAGACATTATTTGATATCAACCTCGAAATTTATCCGGGCGAAATCGTGCTGATGACTGGGCCTTCGGGGTCTGGTAAAACCACATTGTTAACCTTGATTGGAGCTTTGCGATCGATCCAAGAAGGTAGTCTGAAAATTCTCGACCAAGAATTGCGGGGAACGCCGAAAAATAAATTAGTTAAAGTCCGCCGCGACATCGGCTATATTTTCCAAGCTCACAATTTGCTCAAATGCTTGACAGCTAGGCAAAATGTGCAAATGTCCCTCGACCTACACAACCATCTTTCTCCCCAAGAAACTAATGATAAAATAGAAGGAATGCTGGAAGCTGTAGGCTTGGGAGAAAGAATAGATTATTACCCGGACAGTCTTTCTGGTGGTCAGAAACAAAGAGTTGCGATCGCCCGCGCATTAGTCAGCCAGCCGAAATTAGTCTTAGCAGATGAACCCACAGCAGCACTAGACAGTAAATCAGGTCGAGATGTAGTAGAAATTATGCGAGGTTTGGCCAAAGAACAGCACTGTACTATTTTGCTTGTCACCCACGACAACCGCATTTTAGATATAGCCGATCGCATTATTCACATGGAAGACGGCTACCTCGCACAAGACACATCAACAACGGTGACAACCGGCGTTCTTTGGGGAAAATAATATTAACTCACCTCAACTTATTTCCGAGAACCGGGACGCTTTGCTCCTACCTTGGCAGGACTTTTCGTTGCACCTTTGGCGGGAGTTTTAGAACTACTTTTGCCACTTTTTTGACCCTTAACTCCTACCAATTGGCTATCATTGGCATTTGTAGGTCTGCCGGCCGGCGTTCTCGTAGTCCTAAAGGTAACATTCACCCCTTCATTCGACTGTTCCAAAACCAACATCGGCGTCGGCTTGGCTTTTTGATCCCACTCAATATGAACGATGCGACCTTGAATAGTCGGCTGCCAACTGTCGTGGTCGTCTGAAGGACTCAGATAAGTTTCCAAACAGTCAATAATTTGATTAATTGTTGCTGATGTTGCCTGAGTCGGCAGTTTCATCAGCTTAATTTGAATCCGAAACAGCACTCGTTTTTCTATTTTTACCGCCGGATCGCCAGTTTCGTATTCGATATCAAACATCGAATCCACTTGCCTGCCACTGCCCGCATTCCCGTTTTTATCTCCCACTGCCCCCTGAGTCGGACGCAGGGCAATACTAATTTTTTCTTTAACTTTTACCTTGATCTGGTTCACAATGGCAAAGTGAAATACTTCTTCCGCCATTCGCATTCTCAGGTAGTCTAAATTAAAGTCTCGTGAGTGGATAAGGTCGGGATTCTTTTCCATCTTTAACATGGTTTCCAGAGCCATTTTGTATTTTTTCTGGAGTTCTCGATTTCTAAACTCCTCAAATTTGAGCTTTTTACTCAAATCGTCGAGTTTTAGCTTGGTAAACACCGCTAAACCGATAAGCAATAACAACAGTAATCCCGACGCTCCCATGAAGAGTTGGTCTGAGGACGGATCTCCGGGTTTAGCCTGTTTAGGTTTGGGAGAGGCTACTGCCAACCTTGGTTCTACAAGGATTATTTGGGTTGACATGGGCTTTTAAAGGGTAAAATTTGACGCTATATTTATACAGGACTCCAGAGTAGAGCTGGTAGTGCAACTGGATCAACCAACATTGACATCATTCCACCATCATCTTGGTACAACTGGATTTCTGCAACTGGAGCACGCACCCTCTAATTAATACTTTATCTTTAACTGCAAGCCAGTTTCCGAAATATCGGAAAATCGCGTGCTGGTACTGACCAATTGAAATGGTGAATTGTCTGTAATATATTATACCAATACAGCTAAAAAAAATGTTTGTTCGGAGGTCTCCTTTTCTAGAAAAATAAAAAGAAATACACATAAATTAATAGTAACTCTGGGAGCCAGCAGCGGAAAACATCAAGCAAAACAGCCGATCGCCCGGACGATCGAGGGGCGGACGTTAGGAGGGTGCTAATTCCTACTGTTTGCTCACGGACGCCGTGTAAGCCCACCGGGCGGCTTGCTGTGAAAGTCTAGCTCTGGTGCGATCGAACAACGTCTCCTTAGCTAAGATTACAGCTAATACCACCAATATTCGATCGTGACCTACGAACCCCTGCATCACAAATATCGCCCTCAGACATTTGCCGAATTAGTCGGTCAAGAGGCGATCGCCCAAACCCTCACCAGCGCCATCCTACAAGAGCGCATAGCACCAGCATATCTATTCACCGGCCCCAGAGGCACCGGTAAAACCTCTAGTGCCAGAATTTTCGCCAAATCTCTCAACTGTATTTCTACGGTTGCCCCTACCCCGACACCCTGTGGCAAATGCAACGTTTGCCAAGAAATTGCCCGAGGTTCGACACTAGATGTCATCGAAATTGACGCAGCCAGCAACACCGGAGTAGATAACATTCGGGATTTGATCGAACGAGCTCAATTTGCCCCCGTACAATGCCGCTATAAAGTATATGTAATCGACGAAGTTCATATGCTCAGTACCCAGGCATTTAATGCCTTATTGAAAACATTAGAAGAACCACCCGATCGCGTTGTATTCGTCCTCGCCACAACCGACCCACAAAGAGTATTACCAACTATTATTTCTCGGTGCCAAAAGTTCGACTTTCGCCGCATCCCCCTCGACGCAATGATTGCTCACTTGCACAAAATTGCCCAATTAGAAAATATCAATATTGCCAGTGACGCAGTACAAATGGTTGCTCAAATTGCCCAAGGAGGTCTGCGAGATGCCGAAAGTTTGCTCGACCAACTGAGCTTATTTCCCGGTCAAGTAACAGTCGAAAAAGTTTGGGATTTAGTCGGCGCGGTTCCCGAAAATGATTTAATGGATTTGCTACAAGCTATTGATACAGATAACGCTACAGCACTAATAGACATGACTCGCCACCTCATGGATCGCGGCCGGGAACCGCTAATCGTGCTGCAAAGTCTCGCCAGCTTTTACCGAGATTTGCTAATAGCCAAAGCTGCACCAAAGCGGTCAGATTTAGTAGCTTTAACATCAGCAACTTGGGAAAAACTGGGGGATTTTGCCCGCAGTTGGGATGCGGAGTTGATTTTGGCAGGTCAGAAACATTTGCAAACCCACGAAGTGCAAATTAAAAACACTACTCAGCCACGTTTGTGGCTGGAAGTAACGCTGTTGGGATTATTGCCCTCAGCAATTAGAACTCAGCCACAACCAACAGCAGAACCAGCTAAAAATGTTGCTCAACCACCACAAAATCACCCCCCCCAACCCAGGGCGGGCACGGAGGCACCGCCCCTACAATCGGGGGGCAGCCAGACATCTAATATTGAACAATCTTCAGTTCCCAATTCGCAAAATCCTCCACCTCAGTCGCAGCCGGTGGCTAATCGAACAGAAAGCACACCTCCTGCTGCGATTCCCGTACCTGTACCAACTGCTGAAACGAATCAAACAAATTATTCATCGACTAATTCAGCCGATGAAATCGATTTAAATCGAGTGTGGGAACAGGTACTTGACCGCGTGCGACCGCATGGAACTCAATCGCTGCTTCGCCAACATGGACAGCTAGTAATTTTTAGCAATGATACTGCTTATGTTAAGATTAGTTCGCAGCCGTTGCTCAATATGGTTAAAGACAAAGTAGCTAATATTGCAGAAGCTTTTTTGCAAATTTTTAACCGTCGAGTAACAGTAAAAGTGGGATTGACAAATCCCGCTGAAACTAATAGTTCCCGCGCCCAGGATTTGCCCACTTCTAACGGACGTGTTGGCGAAAATCCCAGGAATTCTCATCCTGTGAGTGATGCGGGCCAACAGGTGCACAAGTCTGCGGATTCTGAGATTACAGATGATTTTTTGGGGAAGGGTAGAGAAGAACAAAAACACCCGCCAGCGCCTGAAAATACCGCCGTTAATGTGCCCCTAATTTCCGAATCACGATCGCCCACAAACGGTTCTACAAACTCTCAAAATGACTTTAACGCTCAGGCTATAGCGGTGCGTGATGATGCGCGAGATGTCGCGAATACGGCTAGGCAATTGGCTGATATGTTTGACGGGCAAGTAGTCAATTTGTCGGATGACTTGGAGATTTGGGAGTCGGAAACTTTTAGATTGGAATCTGAACCGGATTTTTCCGAGTTATCTTCTGAGTTAGGTGAGGATGATTTTATAGATTGGTAAGTATATCACTAAAAAAAACCGAGAAACCCGGTTTTTTTAGTAGGGGCGCTGCTAAGAGTGGCTGCCCTTCCAGGTTTCTTAATACCCTAAAAGTTTTAGGTTGAATTAGAGTCACCTAGTGATTGTGAATATCTACTTTTAAGCTGACTCTGGCTTGGGCAGCGAAGACGGAAGTACCAACAACTCGGCGGTCGATCGCTTCTCAACCATTTCCTTAGTAATCGTACACCGGGCAACATCCTTGCGCGACGGCAACTCGTACATCACATCCAACATCAATTCTTCGACAATTCCCCGCAGCGCCCGTGCTCCAGTTTTGCGGCGGTATGCTTCCTGGGCGATCGCCCGAATCGCCTCTGGCTTAAAGTCCAACTGCACATTATCCATCTTCAGCAGCTTTTGATACTGCTTAACCAAAGCATTGCGCGGTTCCGTTAAAATCGCCATCAGCGTTTCCTCATCCAGCGGTTCCAGCACCGCAGCCACAGGCACCCGCCCAATAAACTCAGGAATCATCCCAAACTTCACTAAATCATCCGGTTCCAGTTGCTTGAGTACATCAGCAGCCCGCTTTTCCTTCGGCTGAGCTTCTCCCGGCTGAATAAAACCCATTGACTTTTTACCCGTTCTCTGCTCTATCACTTTCTCAAGACCGACAAAAGCACCGCCGCAGATAAACATGATATTGCTAGTGTCAATTTGGATGCAGTCTTGGTAGGGATGCTTGCGGCCACCTTGGGGAGGTACATTGGCGATCGTCCCCTCCAGCATTTTCAGCAGCGCCTGCTGCACGCCTTCACCTGACACATCCCGCGTAATCGAAGGATTTTCGCTTTTGCGGGCTATTTTGTCAATTTCATCAATATAAATAATTCCGCGCTGCGCCTCTTCCACATCCATATCTGCTACTTGCAGCAGCCGCAGCAAAATATTTTCCACATCTTCCCCGACATAGCCCGCTTCCGTCAGCGTCGTCGCGTCAGCCACCGCAAACGGCACGTCCAGCATATCTGCCAAAGTCTGAGCTAGCAGAGTTTTTCCGCAGCCCGTCGGCCCGATTAACAAAATATTCGATTTTTGCAGTTCTACTTCTTCCGGCGGGTGCTTGCCGCTATTTTTTGCATGGATAAAGCTGAGGCGCTTGTAGTGGTTGTAAACTGCCACCGAGAGCACCTTTTTCGCCTCATCTTGCCCGATCGCATTTTCGTCGAGATAATTTTTAATTTCCCTCGGCTTGGGAATTTGGCTCAGCGACATACTTTTGCCCGAAGTACCGCGGCGCTTTTGCGTCGTTTCCTGCTTCGGAGCCACCGCCGCTGCGGGTACTGCACTCGAATCAAACAACTCCTCATCTAAAATTTCATTGCACAAGTCAACGCATTCGTCGCAGATATACACCCCTGGTCCTGCGATCAACTTGCGTACTTGCTCTTGAGACTTGCCACAAAACGAACATTTTAGATGGGAGTCGTACTTAGACATAACAGCCTCTTAATTCAGTGCAGTGACATTCTCTCCCGCCGTCGGAAGGTTTTCCTTAGCGATAACTCGATCGACCAAACCGTAATTTTTGGCTTCCTCGGCTGACATAAAAAAGTCGCGCTCTGTATCCGCCTCTAATTTGTCGATCGGTTGACCTGTGTGGTGCGCTAGCAGTTGATTCAGCTTACGCTTATGATAAAGGATTTCTTTGGCTTGAATCTCAATATCAACTGCTTGACCTTGAGCGCCTCCAAGCGGCTGGTGAATCATAATTCGGGAACTCGGAAGAGACATCCGCTTACCGTGGGCTCCTGCTGTCAGTAGAAATGCGCCCATACTCGCTGCCAAACCGTAACAAATCGTCACCACATCCGGGCGGATTTGCTGCATTGTGTCATAAATTGCCATGCCGGCCGTCACCGAGCCGCCGGGGGAATTAATGTACATTTGGACATCTTTTTCTGGGTCTTCGGCATCTAGATACAATAGCTGAGCCACTATTGAGTCAGCAACTTCGTCGGTTACGGGAGTTCCTAAAAACACAATTCGCTCCCGCAGCAAGCGCGAGTAAATGTCAAAAGCCCGCTCGCCCATCCCCGACTGTTCTAGTACCATCGGCACTACATTGCTGGGGCTGGAACTGACATCAAAATCGTTATAGCTTGTAATTAGGTAATTGGAAGATTGAGATACAACCATAAGACACCAGTCAAGGATTCTAGACAATTTGCTGCTGCTGATGAAAGCTTTAAATTAAGCCGCCAGCTTTTAACTATTATGCCTCTTCTGAACAGATATCGGGGGAATGGGGAATGGGGAATGGGGCATTGGGCATTGGCCATTGGGTATAGTCGAGCAAAAATCTTGTGACTATTTAACCCAAATTCAACAGTAGCTCGACATTAAACGTAAAATTCGATCGCAATTCAGATACCCCCGATCGATCCCCGCCGTAGGGACACTCCAAGGCCCCATTAGTGTCCACTTAAGCTTTCAGCCCGCCAAGTCCACCAGTGGACCCGCTAGTCCGCCAGGGAATGAATTCCACGGGGCTTATAGCTAAAGTCCTCGCTATGAGGACTAATGGATTATTCAGTCCTCATAGCGAGGACTTTAGCTTTGAGGCAGGGGTTTAAACCCCTGCCGGACTGCGGGTTTAACGTGTTTGTTGACACGAAGAAGGGCTGGCGTGCGGTGTCCCTACTACTTTGATTCTGCGCCCTAATCTTCGCCTACGACTTCCACTTCAACGCTCGTGGCTGCTTCTGCTGAATCTTCAGCGTCCGATTCTTCTGATTCTTCTGCTGCAGGAGTCAGAGAGCCTTCAGGTACGAGTTCGATTGTTCCTTTTTCTTCCAACCATTTCAGGGTTTTTTGTTTGAGCAAGTCTTCTGCTACAAATTCCTGCAACCTTTGGGGGTCAAAATCTCCTTTGGGAAACTGCTTTCTGATTTTTGCTACTTCTGCTTTTACTTCTGCTGGTTCAACAGATAAGGATTCCAGCTTGGCTACTTCTGCCAGAGCTAAATTCTGCTTGAGGCGCTCGATTGCTTCCGGGCGCGAGCGTTCCCGCATCGGGCCCATATTTTCTTCGGTAAACAGTTGGTTGATATCTATGCCGTAATTTCTCAATTGGACGGCTTGTTGATTCAACAAATAATCGATTTCGCGATCGACCATTGTTTCGGGAATTTCCACTTCTATTAGCTGCACGAGGGCTGCTGATATAGCTTTTTCCTTATTAGCGGATGTCTTGTTTTCTTGGTCTGCTTTAAACCGAGTTTCGAGCGATTCGCGCAGTTCGGCTAAAGTTTCAAACTCGCTGACTTCTTGCGCGAAGTCGTCGTCCAACTCCGGCAATTCTTTTTCCTTAAGTTCTTTGAGAGTAATCGTAAAGACTGCGGGTTTTCCGGCTAATTCTTCACTGCTATACTCTTCGGGGAACTGCACAGAAACTTCTCTAGTTTCTCCTGGATTCATCCCGATCATGCCTTGGATAAAGCCCGGTACAAACTGATTTTCCGATAATTCTACTTGGAAGTCTTCTGCTTCGCCACCAGGAATTTCTGCGGGAGTTTCGCCTTCTGCTGCTTCTGCAAATCTACCGGAGAAATCAACCAAAGCCGTGTCTCCCAACTGAGCCGGCCGGCCTTCTACGGGGATTAAAGTAGCTTTGTCCGATCGATATTTTGCCAGTACCTCATCTACCTGAGCCTCATCATACTTAGCTTCTTCTGCTTGAAGCTGCAAACCTGTGTACTGACCCATTTTCACTTCGGGTTGTACGTCAACCTTCGCCGAAAAAATCAGAGGCTGTTCTGGATCGAACTTAGCTAGTAATTCTTCAAACTCGGTGCGAAGTTCAAAACTGCCAATTGCAGCAATTTTTTCTTGTTCGAGGGCTTTTTGCAGGGAATCATTAATCAAATTTTCCAAAGCCGTCGCCTTCAAACGAGTCTGGCCTAGGCGCTGTAGCAAAACTTGACGGGGAACTTTGCCTTTGCGGAACCCAGGAATATTAACCTCGCGAGCAAATTGTTTAATTACTTGCTCGTAAGCTTGTTTTGACTTTTCTGACGGTACTTCGATTTCCAGACCAATTTGGCTAGCTGGAAGTTTTTCCTGGGTTACTTTCATCGGCTTTTTTGATATTTAACAATAGTGTAATAAAATACATACAAATCTGACTTTGCCTGCATTTTAATTTTGTACGCTTTGACTCGTAACGGCACAACTACAACACCTTTACCGGATGAGACTGTAAGTCATTGCCGGCTACTTTTTTGGCTCTTGCCAAATAGTTTTGGTTTGAGGATACTAGCTTTTGCTGCTAGGAATGTGGAGGTTAAGTCCACTAATTGCCGATGCACCATAGCACATATCGCCCTGTGATGTCAATCTTGCCGGCCTCTGCGGCCAGTCAAAGTCAATAGATGCGCCTGCGAAAATGCAGATATATCCCAAAACTTAACCGGATGCGGATTGGGCGTGGGCGAGCGGCAAAAGATGCTAAACTGGCATTGGGTACGATCGCCCGGATCAATCGGGAAGTTCGATCGCCCTTTTAGGTTAACTGCACCATTGCTATCCTCTCATGCTCCTGATATCGCATAACATTAATTAAGTTTGATATTGAGAATTGCAGTTATTTAAATTTTTGATTTTGATCGTTTAGACTTTAATTTTTGGAGGAAACTAATTTGTCTCAATCCTATCGAGTTGCCATTTTAGGAGCCACCGGCGCAGTGGGGGCCGAGTTGCTAGAACTCTTGCACAGCCGGAGTTTTCCGATTTCTAACTTGAAGCTGCTGGCTTCGGAACGTTCAGCAGGCACAACTTTGCCTTTTGGCGGCGAGATGCTGCCGGTCGAAGCAGTGTCGGCGCGATCTTTTGATAATGTAGATCTGGTGCTCGCCTCTGCCGGCGGTTCTACTTCTAAATTATGGGCTCCGCAAGCGGTGGCAGCCGGGGCAGTGGTAATTGACAATTCTAGCGCCTTCCGCATGGATGCGACGGTACCGCTAGTGGTTCCCGAAGTCAATCCCCAAGCAGCAGCAGCTCACCGAGGTATAATTGCTAATCCCAACTGCACGACTATTTTGATGGCAGTTGCCGTTTGGCCACTTCACAAAGTTAGGCCAATACAGCGCATCGTTGTAGCGACTTACCAGTCTGCCAGCGGGGCGGGGGCGAGGGCAATGGAGGAAATGAAAGCTCAAGCAAGAGCAATTTTGCAGGGGGAAACGCCCAAAACAGATATATTTCCCTACCCCTTAGCATTTAATTTGTTTCCGCACAACACCCCGATTAACGATTTGGGGTATTGTGAAGAAGAGATGAAAATGGTAAACGAAACTCGGAAGATATTTGGTACGGACGAGATTAAAATTACGGCAACTTGTGTGCGGGTTCCCGTACTGCGGGCTCATTCGGAAGCGATTAATCTAGAGTTTGCAGAGCCTTTTAGCGCGATCGAGGCCAGGGAAATCTTAAAGCAGGCAAGCGGAGTTAAGCTGGTAGAAGACTGGCAAGCTAATTATTTCCCGATGCCCGCAGAAGCCAGCGGTAAGGATGACGTGTTAGTTGGCAGGATTCGCCAAGATATTTCTCACCCCTGCGGGTTGGAGATGTGGCTGTCTGGCGATCAAATCCGCAAAGGAGCGGCTTTAAATGCGGTGCAGATAGCTGAGTTGCTGGTTCAAAAAAATTTGTTGCGAACCCAAGTGGCGGCGGCTTCTAATTAAGGGGAACCCTGGCAATTTGGAAATTGAAATTGGGGATTTTAGATAAACCTTTCATCTGAAATCAAAAATTTAAAATCAAAAATCAACAGTCTAAAATCGGAGAAAGTGTGGTAAAGTTTGGACGGGTTCTGACTGCAATGATTACGCCGTTTAAGGAAGACGGCAGTGTTAACTATGCGGTAGCAGAACAATTGGCAGTTCATTTAGCCGATCGCGGTACAGATAGCTTGGTAGTGTGCGGAACTACTGGCGAGTCTCCCACTATGACCTGGGATGAAGAGTACGAATTATTTCAGGTGGTACAAAAGGCGGTGGCCGGTAAGGCGTTGGTAATCGCAGGAGCCGGATCGAATTCTACTTCAGAAGCAGTCGCAGCTACGAAAAAAGCAGCTAAACTCGGGTTAGATGGTTGTTTGCAGGTGGTTCCTTATTACAACAAACCCCCGCAAGAAGGTTTATATAATCATTTTCGGGCGATCGCGCAATCTGCTCCAGAATTGCCTATAATGTTATATAACATCCCCGGTCGCACTGGTCAAAATATGTTGCCGGAGACGGTGGCTAGATTGGCAGAAATCCCCAACATTGTGGCCGTAAAAGAAGCAAGTGGCAACTTGGATCAAGCAAGTCAAATTCGGTGCTTGACATCCCCTGAATTTGCCATCTATTCTGGAGATGATTCCCTAACTTTGCCAATGTTGGCGGTAGGAGGATCTGGTGTAGTTAGCGTAGCCAGCCATCTGGTAGGAGAGCAACTGCAACAGATGATCAAAGCTTTCGAGGCCGGTCAAGTTCAAGTCGCTACCCAGATTCACTTGCAACTTTTTGACCTGTTTAAAGCTCTTTTTCTAACCACAAATCCCATTCCCGTCAAGACAGCTCTCAAACTTCAAGGCTGGGATGTAGGTTCCACCCGTCCGCCCCTGTGCGATCCGCCCGTTGAGGTAACTCAAAAGTTAAAGGACGTACTGAGTCAGCTAGCAGCAGTATCAGCTAGCAAGACGAGCGAGAACGAGTTTTCAGACAACTGAATATTGGTTGTTATCAGTCATTAGTTCTGAGTCATCAGTCATTAGTAATTAAGTGTTAGTAAGTAGCTAACAGTCAAGGATTAAAGACTGAAGATAGAAGAATGAAGGCCAAAGACAACTGACTGTACGGGAGAGTAAAACCCGCCAGGGATTTTTCCATAAATATTGGGAAAAATATCGCCCTACCAACGAACAGTAGACGAAAGACGAAAGACGAAAGACCACAGACCACAGACCAATAACAAAAATAACTAAGAAAGGATACGCATGATCAAAAATACAACTGCATCTGCTCTAAAAGTAATTCCCCTCGGCGGGCTGCACGAAATTGGTAAAAACACTTGTGTGTTCGAGTACGGCGACGAAATCATTCTTTTAGATGCCGGTTTAGCGTTCCCGACAGATGGAATGCACGGGGTAAATATTGTCCTTCCAGACATGACTTACCTGCGGGAAAACAGCCACAAAATTAAAGGTATGATCGTGACTCACGGTCACGAAGACCACATCGGGGGAATTCCTTACCACCTCAAACAATTTGAAATTCCGGTCATCTACGGCCCCCGTTTGGCGATGGCTTTGCTAGCCGGAAAACTCGAAGAAGCAGGAGTGTCTCACCGCACTGAATTAAGAACGGTTAGACCCAGGGATACTGTCAGAATTGGCAAGAATTTCTTAGTCGAATACATACGCAACACTCACTCGATGGCCGACAGTTTTACTGTGGCAATTCACACTCCCGTTGGAATTGTGATCCACACCGGAGACTTTAAAATTGACCACACTCCTGTAGACGGCGAGCATTTTGATTTGCAAAAGCTGGCCGAGTACGGCGAGAGAGGCGTGCTTTGCTTGATCAGCGATTCTACTAACTCGGAAGTTCCTGGTTTTACCGCTTCGGAAAGTTCTGTGGCGCCGAATTTAGACAGAATTATCGCTCAAGCACCGGGACGAGTGATGCTGACGACTTTTGCTTCGTCGGTACACCGATTGCAAATAGTTTTGGACTTGGCTAAGAAAAACAATCGGTATGTCGGAGTGGTTGGCCGGTCGATGCTTAACGTCATCGCTCACTGCCGCAATCTCGGCTACATCAAGTGCGAAGATAGTATTTTCAAACCGCTGAAAGAAATCCGCAATTTGGCTGAAGACAAGGTACTGATTTTAACTACGGGTTCCCAAGGCGAACCGATGGCGGCGATGACTCGCATTGCTAACGGCGAACATCACGAACTGAAAATCAGAAAGGGCGATACAGTCATTTTCTCAGCTAATCCGATTCCGGGAAATACGATCGCAGTGGTAAACACGATCGATAAACTGATGATGCTGGGAGCACACGTGGTTTACGGCCGCGACAAAGGCATTCACGTTTCGGGTCACGGTTGTCAAGAAGACCAAAAGTTAATGATTAACATGACTCGTCCCAAGTTCTTCTTGCCAGTGCACGGGGAACACCGGATGCTGATCCAGCACTCCAAGACTGCTCAAAGTATGGGCATTCCCGCTAGCAATATGGTGGTTATTGATAACGGCGATGTCGTAGAATTAACTGAAAATTCAATGCGAGTCGCTGGTCAAGTGCCTTCAGGAATTGAATTGGTAGATGCTTCTCGATCGGGCGTGGTCAAAGCTAGCGTCCTCAAGGAACGTCAGCAGTTAGCCGGAGATGGGGTTGTAACTGTAGCGGCGGCTTTGAATTGGGAAGGCAAATTAGTTGCTAAACCAGAAGTCCACTTGAAAGGTGTAGTGACATCAGCCGATCGCGCGGAGGTGATCAAATTAATCACTCAAACCATTGAAACAGTTTTGAGCGATCGCTGGTCAGAATTTGTCAAACCCGCCACTGCTGACTCGCAAGTTGACATTGACTGGGTAGGAGTGCAAACCCAAATAGAAAAAGCAATTCAGCGGGTGATGCGCCGGGAACTGCAAAGCAATCCGCTGCTGGTATTCCTGATGCAAATTCCTGAAGAAGCAGTGCGATCGGAAAAAGCAGCAGTATCTCCAGGTTCCCTGGAAGCACCTAAGCTATTATCATCGCAATCATCGCAATCATCGCAATCATCGCAATCATCGCCATCTCCTGCCAATCAGGTGACGGGCCGGCGCCGTCCCCGGACTGCTGCAAGGGCAGCTTCCTAGTGCGATAATTTTCGGACGCGCTGTGAACCAAGAAAGGAGTTTTAGGTTTGTAGTTGCGCTTGGACGCCCAAGCGCAACTATAAACCTAGATTTGATTGCATAAGTAGCTGCACCTCAAAAAATGTCAGTATAGATCGACCTAACTCCTGATATGAATTCCGGTTGTATTGGAATGATTACACCGAATGACAGCTACTTACCAACTCCGGGATTTGGTATGATTTTCTCGCTTAGCGAAAGAGTTGTTTTTTAACCGTAAATAAACGCAAATGAACGCAGATAGTTATTTAAATCTATCTGCGTTCATTTGCGTTCGTCTGCCTCAATCTGCGGTTAAAAATTAATCAACCACCAGCAACAGCAGGAACAATGCTGACTTCATCGCCATCTTGGAGGGCTGTTTTTGAGCCATCCAAAAAGCGGATGTCTTCGCTGTTGACGTAGAAGTTGAGAAATCTGCGGGGTTCTCCCTTTTCGTCGCACAGGCTTTTTTTGATTCCAGGACAATTTGTTTCCAGCGATTCAATTAGTTCGGAAATGTTATCGCCGGCGCATTCGATGGTGGCTTGATTGTTGGTAAATTTTTGCAGGGGAGTGGGAATTAAAACTTTGACGGTCATTTTTTTAGTCCTTAGTCAGTAGTCATTTATTAGTTATTAGTCCTCAGTCATTAGTCATCAGTGATCAGTCAGTAATCATCAGTCAAAAGCTTAACAAATAATGACTAATGACTACCGACTACTGACTAATAGCTGTTAAACCGAAACTTGTTGCCATTCTAAGCGTTCGAGCGTGCGGGCGCGTTCTAGGGCGCGCTCGAAGGCTTCTAGTTTCGGTTCGAGGGTGATGGGTTCGCCGATGTAGCCTTGAACTGCTTCTTGCGTTTTCAAACCGTTGCCGGTGATGTAAGCGACGGTGGTTTCATCGGGATTGATTTTACCTGCTTCTACGAGTTTCTTCAAGACTGCGATGGTCGTGCCACCTGCAGTTTCTGTGAATATGCCTTCAGTTTCTGCTAGCAGTTTCATGCCTTCGATGATTTCGGTGTCGCTGACGGATTCAATGTTGCCGTTGGTTTTGCGAGCGATTTCCAAGGCGTACATACCGTCGGCTGGATTGCCGATCGCGATCGACTTAGCAATTGTATTCGGTTTCACCGGTTTGACGAAATCGCGACCTTCGCGGAAGGCTTGGGCGATTGGGGAACAGCCGTCAGCTTGGGCACCGCTGAATCTGACTTTCTTTTCGTCCACTAAACCGACTTCGATGAATTCATTAAAGCCTTTGTAAATCTTTGTGAACAAAGAGCCGGATGCAAGGGGAGCGACGATGTGATCGGGCAATTGCCAGCCTAGCTGTTCAGCAACTTCGTAGCCGAGGGTTTTTGAGCCTTCGGAATAGTAGGGACGCAAGTTGATATTGACAAATCCCCAGCCATGTGTATTGGCGACTTCGCAACAGAGTCTGTTAACTTGATCGTAGTTGCCGTGAACTGCCATGACAGTTGGATTGTAAATCAGAGTGCCGAGGACTTTGCCTGCTTCTAAGTCGGAGGGGATGAAGACTACGCAGTCGAGTCCGGCGTGGGCGGCGATCGCAGCCGTAGAGTTAGCTAAATTGCCGGTGCTGGCACAGGATACCGTTGTGAAACCCAATTCTCTCGCTCTGCTGAGGGCGACTGAAACCACTCTGTCTTTAAAGCTGAGAGTGGGCATATTGACGGCATCGTTTTTAATATAAAGATTTTTTAGACCGAGGCGGCGCCCCAAGCGGTGGGATTTTAATAGAGGAGTCATCCCAGTGCCGACATCGATGACGTTATCTGTAGCGACTGGTAAAAATGCGCGGTAGCGCCAGATCGAGTTGGGGCCGGCTTGGATGGTTTGGCGAGTGACGCTGCGGCGGATGGCGTCGTAGTCGTACTTGACTTCAAGCGGGCCAAAACAGCAATCGCAGACGTGCTTGGCTTGGAGTTCGTACTCTTCGCCGCATTCTTTACATTTGAGGGCTGTGAAGGTTGCTGCTGTGGATTGGGTTCTGGTCGCCTGGGTCATAGCTCAACTCTCTAGTTTTGCGATGTTTGTTAATTCTTTTCGCAGAATACCACGCTCAAATTAGTGCGTCAACTATACCCGATTTTTTTAGTCGGGATTGATTTTTCAATTAAAGAGTGGTGTATTTAACTTTGATAGTTGGGCGGGCGGGACGCCCACACCACAAGGATTTGAGTTGTTTTCACGATCGGGCTCTTAATCCAGATTGTCAGACCTGCACGCAAGCCCGATCGAGCTCAAGGATGATTTGCCAACGGAATTGTTACAAAACTTAACAAATCTTTTTTGGGATCACAATTGGGCAGTCGTGCGATCGAACACAACTACAAAACCTCGAATTTTTGATTAACCAACTCACCCTAGCCGCCGCTGACGGGGGGGATGAGTACAACTTCGTCGCCGTCTTGGAGGATGGTGTCGGGGGAGACGAATTCCAGGTTGAGGCCGAAGCGGGTGCGATCGCGCCATTGTTCTAATTGAGGATATTGGGCGATCGAGCTTTCGAGCACTTGAGACACTGGGGTTTCGGGCGGAAGTTCTAATGTAAGTTCCGAAACGCCGTAGGCTTCACCGAAGGCGGCGAACAGTTTAACGGTGATGGTAATCGAAGAGTTAGACACGGCTGTTGAGTGCGATCGACGGTTTGGCAATTATCAACTACACCATACAATTAATTAGGAATTAGGCGCGCCGAGGCTTAGAATTGAAAGCGGCAACCTCTAGTTAAGTTTTACCCCATCGGGTAAAGATGATAGTTGATTGCAGCAAAAAGTCTTAACAATATTGTATGCCGATCGCTCTCACCAACCAGGCGTTAGAAGCAGTTGGCATCCACTTAGATGCAGCTAGCTAAGGTTTAGTTGGCTGCTGTTGAGGCTAATGCGAGAATAATTTTTGAGGATGCGGTATAGATACTTTACGGTAATTGTGGGAGAGTACAAAAAGATCCCACTAAATTTAGCTGGCAACAACGCAGAGAAGGCCCTGCCAACCCGCTTTTCCTGACAAAAAATCAGGTTATACAGTGTGGCTTGGGATAGTCAAACCTTTGCCATGCTTAGCAAGCTAGCCGTTTTATCTAAGAAGAATACTGAAGTTAACGCGATAGAAATATATGGCAAGTAACGATTTTAAAGTGCTTCAAATTATTGAAGCTAAAGGCTGGTATGCCTTTGGGAGTACGAAACAAAGCCAGCACATTGAGAGATGGGTAAGACCTGTCGTGTGTTGGGTTTTAATAGAAGATAAAAAAAAGCGACGGGTTGTGACAGCTACCGCTAGCTATCAGATCCAGATTGACGACAAAGAAGTCGAGTTTTTTGCCCACGAAAGCGAAATTCAAGATCTGGAGAGTCTCCCGAAGTCTGTCTCGGTATCGGAATTTCTGAAAACAGAAGATTAAGAGAAGGGCAGAAGGAGATAATTTAACAAGTTATTAATTATTCCTTAGTGATTCCTTAAACTTGCTGTCGCATTCTATTTCACTGAGAGGTAGAAGCTCTAGATTGGGGAGAGGGGCAGATGGGGACAGGGGGAGAATTTATATTTTTGCCTTGCCTTCTGCATCTTGTCTCCAATGCCTTAAGTAACCCAAAAAATAAAGAGGCCGGAAGATTGCTGGCATTGCCAACACGCTTCCGACCTTGCTGAATAACAGGGTATGCATATGTTTTTAAAGTATGGCAGGCAGGCTTTTGAGATATCAAGAGGACTATTGCAATCACCCACTTTTGCTTTCAGGCTGTGTTTGCAAGGCTCCTATTATTTTAGACTGAGAATTTGAAAATTGAGAGGGGGGAGGCTTACAGGTTAAGGATTTTAGCTATTTATCTGTAGCGGGTGCTACAAAAAATCGGGGCATTGGCGGACGATCGTACATTCTCCCTAAATTGTTTGCACTCAAAGCTGAAAGTTCGATCGTCCTCTGCAACCGCCGCGACTTTAAACCCCACTACCAACAGGTTCAGGCTTCTGCTGCGGTATCCGCCGCCCCAGCAGGGCCATCCGCACGCCGCCGGCAGGCCCTAAAGTCACCCCTCGGCGTTTGGCCTGTACAGGCTTTTTCTCGGCCAATACCAGGTCAAAATCCCGCAAAATGGTTGCCAGCACGAGTTTCATCTCCAACTGCGCCAGCGCCAAGCCGATACAGCGGCGGCTGCCACCTCCAAAGGGCAAATACTCGTAAGGCGAGAATTGTCTCTCCAAAAACCGTTCAGGTTTAAATTGCAGCGGTTCTGGATACAAATCCTCCCGTCTGTGGGTCAAATAAATCGAGCCGATGACAACCGTGCCCGGTTCGAGTTGGTGTCCCATCAGTTCCACGGGCGTGAGAACTTCTCGCGAAAACGTCAGCATTGCGACCGGGTAAATTCGCAGCGTCTCCTGACAAACTGCACTCAGGTAAGGTAAGCGAAAAATCTCCATCGGGTCGGGATTTTCTCCCAAACTGTCCAATTCTTGCAGCAACTTCTGGCGCACCGAGGGCGAGTTGTGAATCCAGTAAAACGCCCAAGCTAGGGCCGTTGCTGTGGTTTCGTGGCCTGCAAGCAGCAGCGTCATCAACTCGTCGCGCAATTCTTCATTGGTCATGGGTTGCCCGTTTTCGTCGCGGGCGGCCATCATTAAGCTGAGAATGTCGGTGCGGTTGGCGTCTGGTTGCAGCCTGCGTTCTTCAATTTCGGCATATATCAGATCGTCAAGTTTCTGCTTCCGCTGTTTCATGCGTCCCCAAGGACTCCAAGAACCCCAATCTTGCTGCATCCAGCCGAAAAACAGCATACTCGATCGCAACGGAGAACCAGTCATATCCAGGACTGAGGTAAGTAGGGGCTTGATCTCTTCCAACCGCGGCCCGTCATCCAGGCCGAAGACAGCTTGTAAGATTACCCGCATGGTGACTTCCTGCATGGCGCTGCGGGCCACAAAAGCTTGATCGACCGAGCACTTGCTGGCCACATCTTGAGCGATAGCGCAAATTAGTTGGCCGTAATTCCGCATCCGTTCCCCGTGAAAAGGTGGCATCAATAATTGGCGCTGGCGTTTGTGCCTTTCTCCTGAGAGAAGAATCATGGATTGTTCTCCCATCAAGGGTTTTAGGAGGCTGTTCAGGCTGCCTGGAGCGTGAAACGCGCTGCTATTGAGCATCTCCTGGACAGCTTGGGGGTGGTGGATCATCACCCATGGTTTCCCGTTGTTCACTTGAGCTGTGAAAATGTCGCCGTATTGTTTGGCACATTTATCCATGTATCTCAGCGGATCGCCGATCCATTGAATTAGCTGCACAAAGGGTGGAGCTTTGGGGCCGTTAGGTAGTGTCATAGGAATTACCGGGGTTTGGGTCACA
Source organism: Microcoleus sp. Pol12B5 (assembly GCF_036701335.1). NCBI lineage: Bacteria > Bacillati > Cyanobacteriota > Cyanophyceae > Oscillatoriales > Microcoleaceae > Microcoleus > Microcoleus sp. Pol12B5. The sequence continues at coordinate 131,234 of NZ_JAUBQQ010000008.1, forward strand.
GGACTTAGCAGCATCAACAAATCTCAAAGGGTTTGAAGGTTGGTTCAATCCCTCCCAACCCTTGTTTTTAAGGGGAGAATTGCGTAAGTCCCATCTCCAATAATTTTAATAGCTTATTCTCGAACGGTGCTCAAAATATCCTTTCCAAGCTCTGTAAAACGAACTGTTTTGATTTGCCAAGGAGCATAACTGGTTAAAGTTTGGCGCACGCCCCCGAACAAACCTAACATTTGACAACTGGACAGATTTTGCAATTTCTGCCGTGAACTTCCCGATGCACGAAGATCCACGGTAGCTATTCCGAGGTCGCGATCAATCGTGAGGCGATAACCAGCCAAACCAAGACTATCGAAAATCTGCTGGTTTAACACTTCATTAACCGCCGATGACATTAACTGGCTCTCTGGGCCTGTAACTGTTTCCAGCTTCAGAGTTTGACACAAATTATCTACCTTATAAACCGTAACGGTGACAGTATTTTCTGAGATGGTAGCACTGCCTAAAACTGAGGCAACAGAGTTAGAAGGTTGCGTTAATTGACCCGATCGAGCCTCAATTTGATTTCCCATGAGTTGTAGGTGTTGGAACTGACGGGCGCTTGTTGAGAGTTGGCTCTGGTTTTCGGTTGAGGTAGCTGCATCTGAGCTAGAACAACTGCTACCGCCTATCAAAATTAACCAAACGCCTAAATATCCTAACTGTTTGCAGATACGGTTCATAGTTTTTAATACTCTACTAAACGTCAGTGTATGGAGGGTAAATTTTGGTGGTAGAAAGCACTTAGACCCTGATTACACTCACTTAGAAGTATTTCCCGCAGTACGGAGATGAAAACAAGTTAAGAGTTCTTGTTAATACCTGGATTTTAGTGTTAGATCAGGTAAAAGGGGTTTTACCCCTCGACGGCGTAACCCCGCAGCTTACCTGTCTCAGCAGATCAAGCTCGCAACCCAGCTCGTAAGTGATATCAAATACCTTGTCAGTGGTGTGATGTACCGTTGCAACTCGATCCTTTCCAAGGTCTGAGGTGAAAAGCCTCTTCCGGTTGGTAAAAGCCTGAGTTTGATTAGTAGTAATGAGGACAGAATTGCGACTTGCGCGGGCATTTTAAGCTCAGCTTCGGAGCGCTTTTTTAACAGCGCCGAAATCGCGGTTAGAGGGAACGTGCAAGTCGCGAACAATATCAAAACTTACGCATCAAGAGCAAAAAAACCGGGTTTTTTAACCAGGCATAAGGGCTGCAACGAAGTGTTTTCGTAAAAAAAACTGGTTTCTGGTCAAGTCGCGAATCACATAATTCCTCAGTCAGCGGATCTTTAACGAACAGGCGTGTCAAGGGTGTTATCGCAGCATTCGGTGATTTTTGTGCCGAATCTCATAAAAACACAGTGAAAAAATCATGAAACAGCAATTATTGACAAAAGTTTTTGTGGCAACAGCGATCGCCCTCACCGGCCTGACGGTTGCTTCTCAACCGAGTTACGGTCGGCGAGCACAGGGGGAAAGTGGATTTTGGTGCAGTACCTCGACCGGTGCGCCGGTGACGGTGTACCAAAACGCTCAAGGTGCTGTAGAGCCTTGGATTGAGTGGACTTCCGATTATTTCTCCGGTTCTGGCTATGATCCGGCAACTCGGTGTCAATTAGTGAGTCAACGCCTCGAAATCTATCGCCGCCAACGAATGCTTAAGTACATTACTGCGGGCCAAATGAACGGCCAGAACGTCATCTGCACGGCGAATCAAGTTAATGGGCGGTGTCAAAATTTGATTTATACCCTCAGACCCGGCCAAGACCCGATCGGCTCTTTGTATAATTTGTTGGCTTGGCGCCAAGGATATGTCGGGATGCCGTCTTTTGATGAAACCAGTAAAATTCCTTACATTGATGTCAGCGAAAAGCTAGGGGAAAATACGGATGATGAGGCGCAACTACCCCCTTTTCCCCACCGTTCGGACAGCCTTAAAGATTGGCAAATTTTCCATCCCATCACCAATTCCAAGGATTGAGGTGGAAAATTTGGCACGTCAAACAGCGGTACGCATCCCGACGGGAATGTCTCCTGGTTCTGGGACGATCGTCCGGCAGCAGGGCCAAACCTATAGGGTGCTGACTAACTAGCAGATTGTGGCGATCGGACTTGTCACCGACGACAGCCTCCTCCACCCACTGCTAGGAGTTCTGAGGTGGCTTGGCGATATCGATCGGGCGATCTTTCAGTTTCGCAGCGCAATCGAGTATAAAATAGCACCATTAAGCTTTGAGCCAGGAGCGGTGTCTGAGCCAGTGTTGGCAGTAGGCTTTCCTGCGGGTGCTGAGGTTGGGGCTTTGGCGGTGACGCGGGCTTCGTTTCGGTGCTGCTACCCAAATCTTTGCCTCAAGGTTATAGCTTGGGCTATACAAATGAGGTTAAAATCGGTACGAGTGGCGGCCCGATTTTTAATGCCAAAGGTTTCTTGGTTAAGATTAACGGTAGGGGCAAGTATCGAGATCCAAATTTTGGCGTCTATGAAGAATGAAGATGGAAGTGAACCAACAGCGGAATTATCGGAGAAAAAGGTTAAATCCAGTTGGGGAATTCCGATTAGTATATATTTGCAGTTCGCCTCGTCTCCAGAAAGGGAGTTATCGATGAATGTGTGGAGTTTGCGGTTTGACGCGCTGACAATCATCTTGACAGGTGCATTAACAGTGACGGCGGTTGTCAGCCAACAATATGCTGCCTGTGCCAAAACAGCCGAAGAAATTGCCCAGCTAGCGACTTTGACAACTGTGGAAGTCAACAATACACTGGGTTTTTTTGCTAGTGGATCGGGAGTAATTATTGCCAAACAGGGTAATATTTACACTGTTCTGACAGCTAATCATGTGGTGGCAAGCCTCGCTCAAAAATACAGCATTCGCACTCATTTGGAGAAGGATTATGCTGCGATTAGAATACAGCGCTTACCGAAAAATGACAGGGATATAGACTTGGCTTTGATACAGTTTCAGAGCCGAGAACAGTATCGAGTAGCACCAATGGGCGAGTCAGAACGTGCTGTTGTTGGTTCTGCTATTTATGTTTCTGGCTATCCGCTGCCTATTTCGGGATTTGAACGAAAACTTGAGTTTACTGCTGGTATCATCTCTTCTCGCTTGGGCAGCGCCTCATCAGGGTATCGTCTGCGCTACCAAGCTGTAACCAGGCGCGGGATGAGCGGCGGGCCTGTATTTGATGCTGATGGCAGGGTGGTAGGAATTCACGGCCAGGGGGATACTGTTGGCACAATTAGGAGTCAGTGGAACGGTCAGATTGAGGAGATAAAAACGGGGTTGAACGCGGCAATCCCGATCGATGCTTTTAGGGAGTTGCTATCACAAAATAAGCATAACGGTTTTGATATTCTCAGCAATCTTTCTATCAGCAGCGCCTCGGATCCAAACCAACCGAATCGGGGTTATGGAGGATTTGTCTGCGATACCTCAACGGGCGAGCCGGTGACTGTGTATCAAAATCCGCAAGGTTTCAGGGAGCCTTGGATTCGCTGGAGTTCCAATTTCTTTTCTAGTTCGGGTTACGATCCTCTAACTCGCTGCCAACAAGTCACTCAGCGCCTTGATAATTATAACCGAAATAAACAGCTAAATTATGTGACTGTTGGTATGGTAAATAACCAGAAAGCGATTTGCACGACTAGCCGTGTTAATGGGCCTTGCGAAGGTTTGATCTACACCCTGCGGCGCGATCAAGATCCGACTCCTGCACTGAGCAGTTTTTTTGTTTGGCTGCGGAATCAAAAGGCTGTGCCTTCTCTTTCTGAAAGCGCTACTGTGCCTTATATAGATGTTAGGGAACGGCTGGAACAATTTTAGATTTGGGATTTGAGATTTGAGATGGATTAGTAATGCGTAAACACAGAACCCCGACTTATGAAAAAAGTCGGGGTTCTCAAACAACTACTTATTAGCTTAAAAATTGAGATATTTTCCTTATTTATCACTGACATAATAGAACTAATGATTTTTTGGAACACGGAAGCTATAAAATTACTCTTACATTAATCCAATTCCAATTTTTCAGGTATCAAGCATGACAGCAACTACTCCACAGGCAACGTCAACAACGCCCGCTTTTTGTGAAGGCATTCAATATTTTTCTGAAACAGTCCCTGGTTTTGACACTTATGGGAAAGCACCTGCGATCGCCGAGGGGAGCAAGTCGATCGCCGATCCTGCCGATCCCGTCGCCGTCTTTCAAACGATGCTGGGAGCAGACGCGCTGCGCTACCTGACACTGCAAGTTACCGCTAGCAAGGCATCGGGACATCCGGGGGGTTTTGCTAGCCAAGCTGAGGCTTATGCCGCTTTGGTGATGCTCGGACACAAGAACATTGTCACCGAAGTCGGCCATCACGCGCCGGGATTTTACAGTGCCATGTTTCTCGATCGATCTTTGGAAGATATGGGAATTTTCAACGTGCAGCAAGTGCGCGATAAATTCCGAGAAAAAGACGGTTTGTTAGGACATCTTTCCGGTTTCATTCCCGGTCTTTTAGCACCGGCAGGCCCCCTCGGACAAGGGCAGCATTTCGCAATGGCTGGAGCGCTTTTGCACCGCGAAAAACTGTTTGCTTTCACAATAGGCGACGGGGGCATGGGCGAACCCTATCCGATGAGCAGCATGGCACATTTCCACACTGCTTATCCGAGCGTTACTAACTTTTTGCCTGTGTTGGTTTGGAACGGATATTCTCAGGAACATCACAGCATGGTTTCGACTAAAACTAATGCTGAAATGATTGCTTATTGGCAAGGTAACGGTTTTGAAGAAGTTATCTTAGTTGATGCTAAGGAATTTGACGATAAAAATCAACCGGAAGATTATGTTGACAGCACTGCTTTTTCGCTCGAACAGCGCATAGCATTTACCAAAGCTGTTTTAGAAGGAGTTGACAAAGCGGCAAAATCTGCTCTCGGCGGCAAATTAACTGCGTTTATTATCAAACAGTTGAAAGGTGCCGGTGTCCACGCGCGCGGAGCAAAATCTCACAACCTTTATCCGAAAGATACGCTGGATGCTCCGCACATTATCAGTGCTTTAAAAGAGCGCGCTTTGACTGCTGCTGCTTGGGAATTGGTGCGGACGAATTGCGAGCGTGCGGGCGGCGGGCCGGCGGCGAAAACAGTTGTTACTGAGTTTACCTTGCCGCTGGCAGATTTAGGCGAATTGCCTTTAGAAGAATTTGTAGTTGGGGGAGAACCGAAGATTTCGACAACAGCAATGGGACGTTTGGTAGGAAAAGTCGGCGAGCGCGATCGTACTTTTCTGGTCACTAATGCTGACGGCAATGAAGCATCAGCAATTGCCAATATCAACCAAGCTCTCAAGATTATTCACCCGACGACAGATGACCTGTACAATCAATCGCCAAACGGTCAAGTTTACGAACCTTTGAGCGAAGATGCTTGCGCCGGTTTAGCTGTAGGTTTATCGCTATTCGGAGCGCGGAGTTTGTGGTGTTCCTACGAATCTTTTGCCATCAACGGTTTACCAATTTGGCAAACTGTAACCCAAGCAATGGCCGAATTGCGCCGTCCAACTCCGGCAACTGTCACATTATTTACAGCGGGTGCATTGGAACAAGGCCGCAACGGTTGGACGCACCAGCGGCCGGAAATTGAGGCTTATTTTGCGGCGATGATGCGGAACGGAAATGTGTTTCCTTTGTTTCCACCAGATGCTAACAGCATTCAAGCTTGTTACGAGTGGGCTTTGACTGCTAAAAATAAGGGAGTTGTGATTACTGCAAGCAAGTCGCCACTGCCAATTCGCACTACTTTTGAACAGACTCGCCAAGGTTTGCAAGACGGTGCAATAGTGCTGCACGAAGTCGATGCCCCGCAAGCTGCCCACAATCAAGGGGGGAGCAAGAAAGTTGTGTTTGCAGTTGTCGGCGACATGACGTTAATGCCAGTGTTTGAAGCGGCGGCATTTTTGGAAACAGAAGGGATTGGAGTGCGGATTGTTTCTGTTGTCAATCCTCGGCGTTTGTACCGTGCTAGCGATGTTGCTTGGGATACTTGTTCGGAAGCTGACGGTGACTTTTTGAGCGATGAGAAATTTGCCGAAATGTTTGGCGGAGATGCCCTGATTGGCGTGACAGGCGGTGCTTCTGGGATGTTGGAACCTGTGATGCTCCGCAGCAATTGCAAGCGGGATACTTTCGCTTGGAAGCGGGGGGAAACTACTGCTAGTGCTGGTCAGTTGATGGCGTTTAATGGGTTGACTGCTGAGGCGTTGACTAAAAGGGCGATCGAGCTAGTTCATTAAGTTAGAATGTGAGTGAATGCCCCTGCCTGGTTTGTGCTGGGTAGGGGCTAGTAATATTCAAGTAGGATGGTCATACCTATGACAGCAAAAATTTTAGAAGAAATAGGTACGCTTGCAGAACAGCGATTGATTCTCCCCGCTTATTATACTTGGGAGCAATTTGAGGCGATCGCATCTTTGATGGCCGACTCTCCGGGTTTGCGGATAACTTATCTTGATGGGTGGATCGAGTTTATGACAGTGGGCGAAGAACATGAAAGCTTTAAAAAAGCGCTCGCTATATTACTGGAAGCATACTTTTTTGAACTCGGAATTGAATTTTTTCCTGTAGGGAGTGCAACTCGCAGAGACCGGGCAAGAGATGTATCATTTGAACCTGACGAGTCTTATTATATAGGTTCAAGAAAAGAGCATCCCGATTTAGCCGTGGAAGTAACGATGACTAGCGGTAGCACAAATAAACTAGCTAAATATCTGCGACTTCGCATTCCTGAAGTCTGGTTTTGGGAAAATAATCAGTTGGCTGTGTATGGGTTGCGGGAGGATAATTATGAGCAAGTTTCAAGAAGTGAGTTGCTGCCGGAATTGGATTTAGAATTGCTGGTGCGTTGCGTTTTAATGCCTTCAATACTTGAGGCAAGACAGGAGTTTATTAAGGGGATTCTGCCGCAGTAATTTGGTTGATTAATAAGACTAACGCAACAAATCCCTCGATATGCTATAATTGCAGGGTTAAAGACTGACTTTTTGTCAGGCGCAACGCAACACAGTAGGATAGCTAAGTATTCTTATTCTACAAAAATGTTATACATAACAACATTTAATACACCTTGAACTATGTCCCTGCAAGATGAGATTGACAAAACAAGGCAAGAAATTCGGACTGATGGCTACTCAATGTCTATTGGGGAGTGGATCAGCCTTTATGAGAGGAGTGAGATTGATATTCATCCAAATTTTCAGAGGTTTTTTCGTTGGTCTGATCATCAAAAATCAACCTTCATAGAATCAATTTTGCTAGGTATACCTATTCCACCAATCTTTGTTAGCCAAAGAGACGATGGTGTTTGGGATGTTGTAGATGGTGTTCAGAGACTATCAACAATATATGAATTTGTCGGTCTTTTGAAAAAAGATGAATCAGAAAAAGATGAATCAGACAATAATGAATATCCAGTAGCCTTACAAAAAACCACATATTTAGCTTCTTTAGAAGGTAAAAAATGGGACGATCCAAACGATAAAGATAATTCTTTCACTCAAACACAGCGTTTATTGATTAAACGCTCAAAAATTGCTGTCAATATTGTTGAAAAAGAAAGCGATGAAATGATTAAATATGAGCTATTTCAGCGACTGAATACAGGAGGTTCAGTTGCTACACATCAAGAAGTGAGAAATTGCATTCTTTTGATGTTGAATAAAGATTTATATCAATTGATGCGATCGCTGGCAGATTATGAACCATTCAAAAAATGTACAGCTTTAAGCGATAGGCTCTATGAAGAGCAGTATGATATAGAATTAGTATTACGTTTCATACTTCTATTTGACAAGGATGAGGAAAACATTAAAAAGCTGGGTCGTGATGTTCACGTTTTCCTAACAGAAAAAATGCGCGAAATGGCTTCTGATAAAGATTTAGATTATCACCATATAGAAACCGCATTCAAAACAACATTCGATCTTCTTAATGAAATTACAAGTGATGATAGTTTCAAGAAATATAAATGTGAACAAGATAGGTTCCTTGGTGGTTTTTCATTATCGGCATACGAAGTGGTAGCATTGGGAATCGGATATAACTATAAAAATCTACCTCAGAGAAACCTGATATCTGATAAGATAAAAGGTATTTGGTCACATCCGACTTATCAAAAATGGTCAGGAGGAGGGTTGAATGCTGCAAGACGTTTACCTTACCTGATTCCGCTTGGTAGAGAAGTATTTTCCCCCTAATGAGTATCCGAACTGCTGAAGAATTAAGTGATAAACTTTCAAATGATCTTGCTTGGCGAAAGAAGGAACTTTCAGAAGTCAAATCCTTGGTGGAAGCGAGAAATGTTTCTCCTCAAAGGCATAATGCGTCGATTCGGAGTGGAATATGTATTCTCTATGCCCATTGGGAAGGTTTTGTCAAATTAGCATCAAATAGTTACCTAGAGTATGTTGCGATGCAAAAGCTTCGCTACGATCAGCTTAGTAGCAATTTTCTAGCTCTGGCAATGAAGACAAAATTGAATGAGGCTAGAGACACCAATAAACCATCATTATATATACCTGTTTGTGATTTCTTCCTTTCTAACTTAAATACTAAATGCTCTTTACCATACAAAGACAAAGATGCAATTTCTACTGCATCCAATCTGTCTTCTGACATTTTGAAAGAAATAACTTCTACTCTGGGAATAGACTTTTCCCTTTACTCTACTAAGGCCGTATTAATCGATATTAAGCTTTTGAAAACCAGAAATGAAATAGCACATGGTAACTATTTGACGGTTGACAGAGAAGAGTATATAGAGTTACACACACAAATTATGGGAATGCTTGATATATTCAGCAATCAAATTCAAAATGCTGCTGTCAATAAGGATTATATGCGGAATTCACCTTAGACAAGTTATTTTTTTATAATGGTTTGAAGCTTAGTCGCGGATGTACAATCGCCAATCCCAGCATTTAGTTCATTTCACATTTAATTACCGATACAACCAGATGTATGATCGAGCATAAGGGCACAGTTGAGCCGACGCCGGCAACCATTTGCTCTCACAAACAACCTTTGCGCGATCGGCTCCAAGGATTTGTTAGACTTGTACGTGTAAAGTTACTATGCTCAGAAATATGAAAATTTATAGCTTTGATATTAAATCTGTTAGGATTGGAATTATTCTTATCTCTCTTTTCTTCATCTGCGTGAATCAGTGTCAATCCATTGTCATCTGCGGTTAATAAATTCTCTTTTTTTAACCGCAGATTAGGGCAGATAAACACAGATTAACGCAGATGAATTAGATCGATTCCCGTTGCACTGTCCGTGATTGTTGACTGTTGACTGGATTTTACCCCCGACGATGCTACGGGATTGGATATGATACGCTTCTAAAGCTATACGTGCAGCTTTAACCTAATGCTGAGGGAAAAATTTATTAGGAAGCTTTTCCTATTTTACTGTTAGATAACTTGCTTTTGTTAGCTGGAAATTTAGCGATAGTGCTAGAGGTTTTGCTGCGGCGGAATATCAATGTTTTGTGAAATATCTGTCTTAATTTTATTGATTTTTTTCCCCGCAAGCCATCAACCAAAAACTCATCATCGATCGATCGCCCGCAGCTACAAACTCATCCCGCGAAACCAGATAGCTTTCTATTTCCGACTCTGAAATCACCCCCTGTTTGACCATTTGCAAAATGGGCCCGGAGTCAAGTAAAGGTTGAAAGGCCTCAATTCCGATGATATCGCTGTGGCTGACAACCGCTTCTAAATCAACGCTAACAAACCCAGCTTCTTTGAGAATGCGGCACAGATTTCGCCCGACGCATAAATCGCCGCCCCGCGATGCTATCACCTGCTTGAATTTCTCCCGGACAATCTGGACTGACCAAGGTGGATTTGTTAGCCAAAACAGATCCGCATCGCTATCAATAATCACCAGTTTTCCCCCAGGCTTCAAGATGCGGAATATTTCTCTAGCTGCTGCGACGGGATCTGGGAGGTGAACGAACAGCAAACGGGCGATCGCAAAGTCAAACGTGTTATCATCCAAACCAGTATCCGCAACCGATGCTGGGATGCGATTTACTCGATCGCCCCCTTTGTCCTGCAAATATGCTACTGCTTTTTCGTGCAGTACCGGGTCAATTTCTACCGCTGTTACCGAACTGTTTGGCAGCAATTCTAACAGTTTTTCGGTGAAAAATCCCGGCCCGCTACCCGCTTCCAAAACATTCATCCCGTCGGCTAAACCGAACCACTTTAAAGTGCGCGCTTCCTTTTCCCAACTGAGGAGAACTTGAGCTTTTAACCGTTGGATTTCTCCCTCAAACTCCAGATTGAACGTACTGGCTTGATACGAACCTTCGGCTGTCATAAAATTATCTTTATTCTTGCTTGGAAACCTAGATTATAATAGAACTGCGCTTTAGTGCAATTCTTGTTGCGGAGATCCACAACCACAGTTGGCGGACAGATGCAGGACGGGAGCCACGTAATTCCTCTATTGTAAGAAGATGACAGAGACAATTTTAGATTTGGGATTTTGAATGAGAATTTCAGCGGTTTAAAACCCCTAGTTTCAACTAGGTCACAAATCGAAAATCGTAAATTCCAAATCTAAAATGGGTGGACGGATTACCTAAACTGACGATGTTGTGTGGCAACGAATCAATTATGCCCCAGACTTTACCTCAACCGGAGAAACGAACATTTTTAGTTGTAGATGACCATGCGATGGTGTTAGGTGGCACGCTTAACATTCTGAAGCAAGAATATCCAGAGGCAGACATTCTGACGGCTCCGACTGCTCAGGCAGCCCTTGAGAAAATAGCGCAGAGGACCCCGGATTTGGTGATTGTGGATCTGGTGATGCCACAGACGAGCGGCGAAACGGCGCAAGCAAATTCAGGGCTTCAACTTCTCAAAACGTTGATGGATAAGTATCCGAGTCTGAATATTGTGGTGCAGAGTGCCCATGTTCGGACTTTAGTTTGGCTGAAACCGTCGATCGACAATCACATGGGCGGCTTCACAGTTGTCGATAAAAGCCAGCCGATGAAAGACTTGCTGGCGATGGTTGATTGGGCGCTGCATGAGCGGATTTATACACCCAGAGAGATCCGCAATGGGCTGCAACTCAAACCCGCCTGGATGCAGGTGTTGCAATTTGCTTTTCACGAGAGCTTACAGGATACTGCGATCGCCAAACGAATGAATGTTTCTGAACGCACTGTGCAGTATTACTGGACTAAGATTCGAGATGTGCTAGAGGTGTATCCTGATGATGATAAGAATCTGCGGATTCAAACGGAAGTGCGAGCTAGGGAAGAAGGATTGATTGATTAGTGATATCAAGTCTGGTTAATTACTTATAAGTCCTGTACGGGCATCGGGCATCGGGCATCGGGCATCGGGCATCGGGCATCGGCCAAACAGTCGTACAAAAGTATGATAACTATTCAACCGGACATTATTATGAAGCGTGATCGAAAACAAGCAGTGAAAGCAGGTGTCACGACTTGGGGACGAGGAGCGCTTCCAGGGTTGATGGTGATTGTCGCTGTGATGATGGCTAGATTGAGCGGTGCGCTTCAGTTTTGGGAGTTGGTTGCGTTCGATCGATTTCTGCGTTTGCGTCCTCCTGAGTCAATGGATGAACGGATTGTAATTGTCGGCATCACTGAGGAGGATATTCAACGCGCTAGAACTTATCCGATTCCCGATCGCGATATTGCCGATTTACTCAAACGCTTGCAGGCCTATCAACCGATCGCGATCGGGCTGGATATTGTCCGCGATATTCCGGTTGAACCGGGGAATGCTGAACTGGCATCGGTGTTTCGCAGCAGCAAGAATGTGATCGGAGTGGAGATTGCTTTGCCCGATCGCAGTGGCTTTACCGTCGCACCTCCGCCCGCGCTACCACCCGAACAGGTTGGCTTTGCAGATTTCGTACTCGATGCGGATGGCTACCAGCGCCGCAGTTTATTGGGTACTAACAACGATCGACAGGAATACCGTTTTTCCTTCGCGCTCCGGCTGGCAGAACTCTATTTAGCAACCCGAGGAATTAAGCTAGGTAATGGAATTCGTGATCGGGAGGCGATGCGCTTTGGCAGCATTGAATTTACCAGAGTGCAGTCAAACTCTGGCGGATATGTGGGGGCGGATGCAGGCGGGAACCAAATTTTACTGAATGTTCGCAGCGGGACAATGCCATTTCGCGTGCTTTCCCTGGAGCAAATCAAGGCAGGACAAGTAGATCCGAACTGGATTCGAGGCAAAATTGTGCTGATTGGGATGATGTCTTTTAGCGCGAAGGATTTGGCAAGTTCAGGTGCGATCGCAGGCATCAATCCCGGACGGATTTACGGAGTCGAAATGCAAGCCCACGAAACCAGCCAGATGATTAGTGCGGTGCTCGATCGGCGAGCGTTGCTTCAGGTTTGGGGGGAGGGCTGGGAAACGCTCTGGATTGCGGTCTGGGGACTCTTGGGGATGAGTTTGGGACGATTTCTGCGATCGCCATGGAAAATTGTGATCGGGCTCTTAATCGCTAGTATTACCCCGATCGCGCTCTGTTACTGGTTCATTCTTTTGGGATGGTGGGTGCCGATCGTACCTGTATTGCTCGTACTCGTGTTGAATGGGGCTGGGTTGACGGCAGCGTTATTTTATCGCCACGAACAGGAACTCCGACTGCGGTTGGAGGAACGTCAATTTGCGATCGAGCAGACCTTTAATGCAATTCATAGCGGCCCGTTACAAACATTGGTTGGGATTTTGAGAACTGCTCAAGAACAAGCCACACCGCCGTTATTTCTACCGGAGTTGCAACGCCTGAATCAAGAATTGCGGGCAGTTTACGGATCTGTGCAACGAGATGCGATCGCAGATGAACCGCATCTCCGCATGGGAAGTGCGATCGAATTAGCCCTGCAGGCTCCATTGCATGAATTGCTGTACAAAGTCTATTGCAACACGCTCGAACAAGAACTGCCTTACCTCAAAACGCTCAAATTCAAAATTGTGCAGTTCGATCCTTTGAACACCTCGCATCTGCGGTTGGAACACAAGCGAGCACTCTGCCGCTTTCTGGAAGAAGCGCTCTGCAATGTGGGGAAACACGCGATCGAAGCTACTCGCTTGACCGTAATTTGCACTCAAGAAGGCGATCGGCAGGTGATTCGGGTGGCGGATAATGGTAGGGGAAAACCGTCTCAGTCAGAAACGCTTAGCTTGGCCCAAATCGATCAAGACAAGGAAACAACCGAAGATCCAAACCCTAAAATCCCACCTTCAGGATTAGGAACCCAGCTTGCAAAGAACTTAGCCAAACAGTTAGGCGGAGCATTTCGGCGCTACCCGAATCAACCGAAGGGGACAGTGTGCGAGTTAACCTGGCCAGCGAAACGGCGGTGGTTCTGGTAATTGGTTGGGTTCACGCTTGTTATATCAACCGTCAAGACGGTTAGGGTTCGATCGCTCCTAGCCAAGGGCGGGCACGGGGGCACCGCCCCTACTAAGGCAGGGACAAGAACTTGGTCAAAGTCCCCCTTATTAAGGGGGATTTAGGGGGATCGAGACTCGGCTACCAGCGAGAGATACATAGGGTTTCAGGCTTAAGTTGTCACCAATAGTCCAGGACTATTCCCAATGCCCCATGCCCCATGCCCCATGCCCGATTCCCAATATCTTTGCACCTTCCCGCAAACAACGCTTGCGGGCAGTCCTCTATTGTGTTTGTGTATTGTTGATTACTGTAGAAATAGTTACAGAGGGGATTGCGATGATGACTCACGAGTTGAAGCGTCGAACCATTTACTCTGCAGGCATTGGCAGTTTAATGCTGAGTGTTTCGTTCTGGATCACTCCTGTAGCGCTGGCACAATACACCCCTCCTGAAAACCCTTCTAAACCGAAAGAAACGGGGACGAATACCACTCGCGGGGGCAGTTGCGAAGCTAATTCATCGGCGAGATTGACTGCCTTAGTGCCGTTTAGCCATGTGGGAGAGACGATTTCTGGGCATCCGACTTTTACCTGGTTTGTACCCGATCGCACTCCTCGTCCGTTGCTATTCCGGCTGTTTACTCGCACGGGACAACTGCTTTACAGAACCGAGATGCAGAGTCAGCCAGGAATCATGTCGGTTGCTTTGCCCTCAAATCTGCCCCAACTGTCGATCGGGCAATCCTATCAGTGGCAAGTGGTGTTGGTCTGCGATCCGAATGTTCCTTCGAGAAATGTGGTGGCGGCGGCAGAAATCCAAGTCGTTGCGCCTGCTGCATCGTTGCAGACTCAACTTGCAGCCGCGCAAACTCCCCAACAGCGGATTGACCTGTATGCGGAGTCTGGGCTGTGGTATGACGCGATCGCGGAAGCGCGCAAAGCCTCTGAGATTTCTCAAAACCAAGCGGCTGTGCTGGAATTGCTAGATTCTCTTGCTAGTTCGGAAGCCGAACCTTTGAAAGATTGGAGCGATCGATTGAAGCAAATTAGGGCGATCGAACAACAGCGCCAAGGACAGCGCTAACCTTCGCAATCTAAAGACTAAATCCTATGAAATCTTTCTCGCTAAAACTGCTTAAATCCAGCAATTGTAAAGTGCGATCGGGCTTCCTCTTTCCCCTCGCCTTTTGCCTGTTGTCTGTTGCTTTTTATATTCCTCCGCACTCCCCACTCCCCGCTGCTGCTCAAACTACCGATGCTCGTAAAAGTGAGGCCGATCGGCTCTCGAAACAAGGTCGGCAATCATTTGATGCAGGTCGCGTCGAGGAGGCGATCTCAGCGTTTGAAGCCGCCTTAAAATTGTATCAATCGATCGGCGATCGCGCAGAAGAGGGGGCAGTGCTTGGCATTCTTGGGAACGCATATGACAGCTTAGAGCAATTCGCCAAAGCATTAGCGTTCCATCTACAAGCCGCAGAGGTCTTCCGACGAGTTGGCTATCGCAAGGCAGAAGGGATGGCTCTGAGTTATGCAGGTCGGGCTTATGCTGACTTGGGGCAGTTGGATAAATCGCTAGAAACTGCTCAAGCCGCGTTAGCGATTGCCCAAGAATTCGGAGATGGAATGCTTGAATCAATGAACCTTAACAACATTGGAGGAATTTACACTCGCTGGGGGCAATATGCGAAGGCGGCAGAGTTTTTGGAAGCCTCGTTGAAGGCGGCTCGGCAAGTTTATCCTGATGCGGGAGGGGTGATTCTGCTGAGTCTTGGGAGCGTCTACGAAAATTTAGGTCAGTATCCCAAAGCATTAGGGTTCTATCAACAATCATTAGAAGCGTTTCAGCGCATTGGTGCGCGGAGGGAAGCAGGAATGACGCTAACCCTGATGGGTCTGATTTACACAAAACAATCGCAATATGCTAAAGCGCTCAACACCCATCAACAAGCATTGCAGATGGTTCAACAAAGCGGTTATCGCACTGGAGAAGGAGGGATTCTCAGCAATATTGGCGATGTTTACCAGCAATTAGGACAATCTACCAAAGCACTAGAGTTCTATGAGCGGTCGCTGAAGATTGCACAGCAGATTGGCAATCGTGCGGGTGAGAGTGCAACCCTCAACAATATGGGTAATGCTTATATGAATCTAGGCCAGCGAGATAAAGCATTGGGCGTGTTTGAACAAGCTCTGAAAGTTATTCAGCAGCTTGGTGACCCTGCGAGTGAAAGTAGAGGTCTCAGTAACATTGGTGGGATATACCATGACTTAGGACAATATGCCAATGCCTTGAAGTATTATCAATCTGCTTTGGGAATCGCTCAACAGATTCGTAATCGCGAAAGCGAACAGGCCGCACTCCATAATATAGGTCAGGTTTACAATCGGCTGGGGCAATACAGTCAGGCGCAGGAGTCTCACCAACAAGCATTAAAGATTGCCCAACAAACGGGTAATCGTTTGAATCAGAGTCTAAGCCTCACAGGACTGGGGCAAGCACTTGCCGGAGCCGGCAAAATTAGTGCGGCAGAAAAAACGCTATATGAGGCGATTGAGATTGTAGAATCCCTGCGGGGGGGACTAAAAGATCGGGACAAAGTTTTCCTGGCAAATCGGCTTGTCAATCCTTACCTTTGGTTACAATTCACACTGATTGCCCAAAACAAAACTACAACAGCGCTCGAAGTATCAGAGCGAGGTCGTACCCGCGCCTTTGTCGAATTACTGGCAACACGACTAGCGGGTGATTCCACGCCATCTCAAACCCTTCAGCGCCTGAGTCAACCGCTCTCGCTCGCTCAAATTCAACAGGTCGCTCGCCAGCAAAACGCTACATTAGTCGAATATTCAGTGGTGGGGGAAGGATTGTATATTTGGTTGGTTCGTCCCACGGGGCAGATTGAGTTCCGCAAAACTCGGTACGAATTCTCAACCACAAAGCTGCAAGAGTTTGTGTCTGACACTCATGATGTTCTACGGCGAGGCGTTCGTCGCTCTGGAACGATATCCACTCCAACTTCCCAGCCAACAAATGATCGCCTCAATCAATTTGGAGCTTATCAACTTAGAACCTTACATCAATTGTTGATTGAGCCGATCGCTGACTTATTACCCAAGAATCCCAGGGAGCGCGTCATCTTCATTCCACAAAACGAACTGTTATTGGTGCCTTTTCCCGCCTTACTGAATGAAAAAGGCACCTATCTGATTGAACAGCACACCCTACTGACAGCACCCTCAATTCAAGTCTTAAGTTTTACTCACCAGAACCAACAACAACTTAACCGTACTCCAAACCGCACTGCTTTGGTGGTTGGCAATCCTACACTGCCCAAACTGTTGGAGGGTCGCCTTGCCCCTTTACCCGCAGCCGAACAAGAAGCCCGCGCTGTCGCGCAGTTGCTCAAGACCACACCGATGATTGGGGCTGCTGCAAATAAATCAGCAGTAGTCAACCAGATGCCGCAAGCACGGTTTATTCATCTCGCAACGCATGGCTTATTGACCTCCAACAACGGCAATGCACCGGGCGCGATCGTGCTTGCCCCTAACTCCCCTAACCAGGTTAACGATGGCTTACTCACCCCAACTGAAATCTTGAATATGAAGCTCAAAGCGGAGCTAGTAGTGTTAAGTGCCTGTGATACCGCCCAAGGTGATGTGACAAGCGATGGCATCGTAGGCTTGTCGCGATCGCTGATTGCAGCAGGCGTACCCAGTGTCATTGTCTCCCTCTGGGCAGTGCCCGATGCTCCGACGGCGGAATTGATGCAGACGTTTTATTATCAATACTTGCAGAAACAACCTGACAAAGCGCAGGCACTCCGACAGGCAATGCTAACCACAATGAAAACCCATCCACAACCGCGAAATTGGGCAGCGTTCACGTTGATTGGGGAAGCAGAGTAAGTTTTTATGAAGGGCGATCTCTATTAGATTAGGGTTAGTTTGTGCGTTGCAGTAGAGTTGGGCGATCGTAGTATTTTCGTAAAAAAACTCGTTTCTGGGCCCCATGTAATTTTCTTTCGATCCCCGTAGGGACAAGGCATTGCCGTGTCCCTACAATAAAGCCGTGTCCCTACAATAAAGTTAATCAGGCGGCAAGATATTTTTGCATTAGTTGCACTTTCCCGCAATCAACATTGCACCCATCTCTTCATCAGGTCTGTGGGTAGAACGAGTGAAATCCCCATCTGGTTTGCTTAATATTCAAGTAATGAAAGACTCGAATTAAAAAATAGTTTTGTACTACATAAATTCAGTCTTCTGTTTACTAAACGTCGCTGTTTATTGCATATATTTGCAAGATAAAGCCGATGAAAACACAAAAATCAATTCTACCAACCAAAGCAAAATGGGTCTCTAAAGTCATTGGATTTTCACTGTTGAGTGTTCCACTCATGTCCAATCTTACCCATGCACAATCCGGATCGCCTACCCCTCAAATCGGATTCAGATTTAAACAATCTCAGGAATTCAATGTGGGTGCAGTCACTACTGTATCGGTCTCTACAACTTACGAAGGAGACTCCGGCAGTTGTCACGGTCAGTTTTACTTCTCTTATTTTCAGACTTACACCGATACTCACACGGAGGAAGCCTCCGAGCACGCAACATTCATTTCCAGCAATACGCCGCCTGCTCCCGGTTTGCGCCTTGCGATCCGAAATGTCACTCCTGGGATTGACAAAAACCCTTCTCCCCATACCGATCGTGAATACCATAAACCTCCAACTTCGGAAGGATTTAAAGTGTCTCTTGGCACAATTCACAGCGGTAGATTTTTAGCGGTGCAACCCGGAGAAAACCACTTTTCCTATGAGATAAAACGCGGTAAAACCATCATTGAATCTGGTACTTTCACCGCTAGAATTGACCACCAAACTCAAAGTAGACAACGCTATCAGAATATTGCTGGCAAAAGTGCTAGGGAATGTGAATTGGAATATAACCAGCAGAGGGAATATGACCGACAGAAGGAGAAGCCAAGAAGAAGGCGTTGATTAATCAATCTTTTGAACTCATGAAAGGAGTTGAAATCAAATGAATCGACCTACGCCCAAGAACCACAAGAGCAACATCAATGATTGGTTGGGAAAGCTATTCTTTTTCATACTCGCGCCTAGTTTTTTATGGTCAGTAGCTGGACTGATGTATGTGACGATTCCCGCTCGCTATCGAACCGAAGTGGACTTTCGAGCTAGAGCAGTTAGAACTGACGGCATCGTCACTAAAAAAAATCAAAAAACAACTTGTTATGGAGGAGGACTCGGTTGTTTTTATAGTTGTGACGTAACCGTGAAATTTCAGACAGACTGGGGGAAAACTATTGTGTTTTCCAACAGTTGCACGTCTGCGAAGGAAAATCAAACAGTTCCAGTATTGTATGACCCAGACTCTTCCCCCGTCAAAGCTCGGATTGATATAGGGGATAGTCCTGAAAGTCGAAGAACAAACGATTTCATATCGTCATTCATTTTTGTCCTTTTTGGACTCGGTTCACTCATTACTGGCTTTTCAATCTATGGAACAAAGCACACACAAGATTGAAAGAGTGATGTCTACAGGACTTATGCAACGGGCATCGGGACCATCGACTTGTAGGGTGCGTCAGACTAATTTATCGGGCGATGATCGAGGGTTTGATATCTGACGCACCTTACTAATTGTGACACTTGCGTCCAAGACAGGTCTAGTTTCACATGAATAAATTTTGTAATTTGGAGCAACTTCCATGAAAAATGATTTTGCAGATAAGTAGCTAGACAAAATTAATTACATAGTTTTCTCCAAATTCTTTCAGGATTTTTTCCACAGAGGTAACAAAAGT
>NZ_JAUBQQ010000112.1:0-9635 GCF_036701335.1 Microcoleus sp. Pol12B5
ACGATTGCCTGCTTGACGGAGCGATCGCCTGCTTGACGGTACGATCGCTACACCAACTCTTTTAAGATACAAGGGGCAGGTTAACGAACGATATATATTGACAATGAGAGATGCTGTAAACCCGCCCAGACGGAGGTATCGCGGTCACTCGATTGGACATGATATTATTGGTTATTGGTAGCAGCTAACAAATAACAAATAACAAATAACAGCCTTCAACTGTCATTTGCACTATAAATTCAAAAAATTGTGAAATCTCTTCAGTCGATCTGATGTGATAAACACTTTTGGTATTTTGAGCGCGATCGACATACTCGCGATATCTGGGAGTCAAATACTTATGACACAACCAAAGAACGCGGTAACTATTAATTGAACTATTCAAGATCGGACTCTTTTCCGGCCAGCCTTCGGGCGGTATAAACTTACCTGTAATCAGCCGTTTAGTCACCCACCAAAAATGCACGTATAGGGGCAGATCGACAAAAACCAGAGTATCTGCCTCGTTGAGTCGAAGCCAGACGGTTTCCATACAACCAAAACCGTCTATAATCCATCGGTCAGTAGCCAAAATTTTCTCATGGGTACGCTTATATTCTTCATAGGGAACTTCAGCGCCCCCAGATTGATATTGAATCTTATCCAAGATGTAAAGTGGCAAACCAGTAATTTCCGATAATCTCTTGCTTAGAGTTGATTTACCGCCTCCCGCATTGCCAAACACGGCTACTTTTTTCATAGTTACCCTTTTAGTAATTTAGTTATTAGTCATTAGTCATTAGTTATCAGTAGCAGACTAAAAGCTGAAGGTCGATCTAATTTGTAGCTTTCAAAAAAGTCAATTTAGGTGAATTGTGGCGCGGATCACACACGTTTTTGAAAAAGGCGATTAGGGTCAGTATATATATGGGTTGTTAGGCGATCGCTTGGATATTTTATCAAACAAGCGATCGCGGCTCGGTATTGTCGATCGATTTGTAAAATATCTGTCAAATCTAAGGCGATCGCTCCTTAGTAAAAAAAGCCGTTTCTGGAGCCAACGCACCTAGTACGAGACTGCTGGATACTCTACCCACTTTAAAATTTTAAACCGAGTCCTATGCAACCAAAGCCTAACCTTAACCTATACTCATCCTTGGGGCATCTCCCCTGGCTGAAGAAAAGCTACACTGCCAAAATTATGGTGGTTGCATTTTTAGGCACGCACGTTCCTTTGCTAACCTTAATGGTCTGGTTTCTTACCTCAAACGCTTACTCTGTAGAGACATCAGTCCGGGTTCTGCTGATTGCTCTGCTGGCGACATTAGCGGGTACGGCAGTAACGCTTTCTACGCTACGCTACCTCCTGGTTCCGGTAATCTTAACCTCGGAGGCTCTACAAAACTACCTCGATACAAGAACATTGCCGAACTTACCCACAGAGTTTAATGATGAAGTTGGTACGCTGATGGCAAATTCCTCACAAACGCTTTACAAACTAGATGAATTGATTGATTACATTACCCACTACGATGAACTGACTGGGTTGCCAAATCGTGACTTATTCTGCGATCGCCTGAATCAAACCCGATCCCAAAATCACTCACCCCTGGTCGCAGTTCTGGTATTGGGTATCGATGATTTCACAGGGATGCGCCATGTGTTGGAGCCTGGGATATCCGACTTACTAATTAGAGCCGTTTCCCAACGGGTGGTACAGTGCATGGATCGGTCAGATGTCTTGGCGCGTTTGGGCGATGGTGAGTTTGCGATCGCTCGCAGCGAACTCCACTCGCTGGAGAGTGTGGTCAAGCTATCCCAACTGCTGCTGAGTACACTAGCAAAACCTTTCTCTGTAGAGGGTCAACTGATCCACCTCACCGCCAGTCTTGGTATTACATTGAACCATTTAGAAAATACCAATTCTCCAGAGCAACTTCTTCAGCAAGCTCACTTCGCATTTCATCAGGCAAAGCAGCAAGGGCGTAGTCACTATCAGTTTTATTCACCCGAAATGAACGTTCAGTTACAGGAGCGACTGGCCCTAGAAAATAGTCTGCACGGAGCGCTGGAGCGTAACGAACTACTGGTTTACTATCAACCGCTGATCGACCTCGACAGCGGACGGGTGACAGCAACGGAGGCGCTGGTTCGCTGGCAGCATTCTACAGAGGGTTTGGTCTCTCCGGCAAAATTTATTCCGATCGCCGAAGCCAATGGCGAGATCGTGCCCATTGGTGAATGGATCTTGCGAACGGCTTGCGCTCAAACCCGTCGCTGGCAACTGGCAGGGCTGCCAGCCCTGCGGATTTCGGTGAATCTGTCGGCTCGACAATTTGAGCAGGGGAATCTGGTTGAGATGGTTCGCCAAATTTTGGCAGAGACGGAACTCGAAGCTGCGTATTTAGAACTGGAAGTGACTGAAACTGCCTTGATGACTGACATCGATCGATCGGTCAACACCTTAATGCAACTGCGAGAACTTGGCGTGTCCCTTGCCCTAGACGACTTTGGCACAGGTTATTCTTCCCTCAATTACCTGCAACGGTTTCCGGTTAATATGCTCAAGATCGATCGATCCTTTGTCCAAGATGTACTGTCTAACCCTGACAGCGCCACCATTACTGATGCGATCATTGCTCTGGCAAAAAGTCTGCGATTAACGATCACCGCAGAAGGCATTGAAACCAAGGAACAGCGTGACTACCTGCAAGCGCGAGGCTGCCATGAAGGTCAAGGGTTTTACTTCAGTCGCCCTGCTAACGCTGATACAATCACCAAACTGCTAAACGAGTCGTTTCAGTCTGAGGCAGCATCTATCCCTCTTGCCACCCACTTTTAAGCTGCACCAGTCAAGAACTCGCCGTCAACCCGAAGGGTATGACGGCAGCTTGCAAAAACCTCTGACTTGACCGGATTAAGTTGGCTTTCACTGATAATGCGATCGTAAACTTAGTACCCATGCCTGCGGTTGAGTTGACCGAAAGCATCCAGGATACAAGCCCCCGGATTCATCCGTCCAGAAATAAAAAACCTGTATCCGATAAAGGAGCCCCCTAATTTATCCGTGAGGTCAATGCTTCAATTCTTTAATCTAAAATCTAAAATCTAAAATCTAAAATCTAAAATCGATTGACTTCTCCAAGAAGTCGGGAATCTGGGTATGCTGTTTTTTAGGCGTTGACAAAAACAGAAGATGTAAGCTGACTTTGACTTACACCCTGCACGATTCCCAAATAATTACTGCCCGACTTAATCGCCGTAGAAGCGACACTTGCACCTCCATCCAACTGCAAACTCACAGATTCAAAAGTCAAGTTGGCAAATCCGATACCGTCAGTCAAACCAATTTTATCCCCAGCCGCAAAATCGACAATTAAATCGGCACTAATTAAAGTAGCCGAAGCAGACAAACCTCCGGCTAAAATAAACGTATCATTTCCGCCGCCGCCCGTCAGCATATCTTGCCCGCGATCGCCCGCCAACAAATCGTCGGCGTTACCGCCAATCAAGACATCATCTTCTTTGCCGCCGCGAATAGTATCGTTACCGTCAGATCCGATTAGTCGATCGTTATCGTTGTTGCCGCTGATAAAATCATTGCCAACACCGCCATCAATTGAATCCGATTCTTTGCCGCCAGATAAGCTGTCATTGCCGCCTGTGCCATTAATTGTATCCGCACCTTGCATTCCATTAATGCTATCAGCACCTTCTCCCCCCGTGATATTGTCTTTGCCGGAAAGGGCAAAAATTGGCAATCCCGCAGCATTTGTCGGTATTTGACTATCGGCACTATCTGATAGGAAATAATTGCCGCCGCTGGCTGTATTTTTGGGTGCTGTCGTCGGGCTGCCGTCCCCTATAGCATTGGGTATTGGCGAAGTAATCGATACCAATGTGTTGGGAGTAGGTGTGGGAGTAGGTGTCGGTGCGGGATTGACACTACCGTCAAGAGAAGTCGCAAAAACTTGCGTCCAATAGTGATTGAAATTTTCTGTGCCAGTATCGTCGGCTAAGAAATAGTAACCAATCCCAATTTCTTTGAGATTCGGGTTAAGAATGTTAGCCCGGTGGCCGCTGCTGTTCATCCAAGAGGATACAACTTGTTCGGGTGTAGAAGAACCCGCAGCAATATTTTCTGCTGCCGCTGAGAATTGATAGCCCGTTGTAGTAATGCGACTGGTGAATGACGAACCATCTTTTCCGGTATGCAAAAAGAAGTCTTGCAGTGCCATGTTTTTGCTGTGATTTTCCGCCGCATTTAGTAACTGAGTATTTAAGGTTAGCGGTGATAAACTCAATTTGCCGCGTTCGATGTTTGTAAGTTCTAAAACTCTATAAATAAAGTTTTGATTGGTGGTCGAAGTTGGGGCGATTTGAGAGGCAGATCGCTCTCCTGTTAAAATGTCCGAGGACTGAAAACCTAAATTTGGTAGTTGTTCAAGCATGGGGATGATCAACAGTTTTAAGACTTGGTTTTGCTGGTAGATGGCTTACCGTCTTAACGATAGTTTCCCCGATCGGTGGCTGGACACAATTCAATAATTGTGTTAATCCCTGCCGCTGCTGTATCTATTTTGATTATAGCTGTTGCCAAAGTGTGGATGTCAAGAGGCTGGCTCTGATTGGGAAAGGGAAGAGTAAGCTAGAATTTAAGGAGAGTTTCAAAGGAATGTGCGATCGCCCGTGGCATCAATACAATTTTAGATTTTAGATTTTAGATTTTAGATTTTAGATTTTTCCTGATCAGTAAGGTTTACGCTACGCAACCAGCCCGCTGGCTGGCTGGCTAGAAACCCGGTTTCTACAAGTTTTGCAGAGAGGAACAAGAAATATAGGAAGAAACCGGGTTTCTGAAATATGTGTGCGATCGCGAACAGAGTTTTTAGTAGAATCCTCACAAAAAATTCTAAATTAATTCAAAATTCACAACCGCGCAGGCTTGTTCGCGATCACAAAAGCAATCTCAAGATTTCAAACTATTTTCTTGTCCGACTTTAGCCTCCTGAGCAACTTGCTCAACCTCATCTTTGGCGAGAATTTCCAAAGCTGTCTGTGCTTCTGCACCGCCCAACCGCCCCAAAGCTTGGGCGACTCTGTAACGGATCTGCCAATCTGCATTGGAAGCGTAGGGAAGCAGCAGCGGCAGCGCCCGTTTATCTCCCAATTCACCTAATGCGCTGATCGCAATGGTTTGGATCAATTCGTTTTCAGAAGTCAGGGCATTTTCTAACATCGGAAAGGCTTTCGGATCTCCCATTTCTCCCAAAGCCGCGACGATGCTCAGTTGCACCAGCCATTCAGAGGTACTGCTATAAACTTGCTGCAAATCTTCTAAAGCATCGGTTAATTTCAATGCGCCCAAAGCATCGGCTGCTGCTGCTTGCACGTCGGGTTCGGGGTCGTTGTTCAGGCTGTTTCGCAGTACCTCTAAAGCGTTCGGCAGATTCTGCGTACCGAGGGTTGATAATTGGCTGACTGCTGCGTAGCGAACCCGGACGTTTTTATCGCCGATCGCACTTTGAATCAGTTTATAGGCGATCGCGGGTTCTAGTTGTCGCAGTTGGTTGACTGCTCGCAGTCTTTCGCCAAAATCCTCGGAATTCAGCAATTGTTCGACAGACTCAGGGGTAATGCTCATCGGATTTGAGATTTTAGATTTTAGATTTTAGATTTGAGATTTGGTAATTGGTAATTGCCAAAAGCGAGCGAGATTTAAGGAGCGATTCCCTACGGGATAGCTTCGCTTCACGACTCATTTTCTGATACAGTCCTGGAACTGCAACAGTTAATTTAAGATTCGGCAGCCATCGCTCGGATAATATCTCCCCTAGTGAGGATGCCGATTACTTTGCCCGCAGTATCAAGCACTGGCAATCGGTGGATACTGCGATCGTGCATCAGTTTGGCAGCTTCTTGGACAGATTTGTCGGGCCCGATGGTAACGGGGTCTGTACTCATCGCTTCTCCTACTGTTTGTCCTAAAGCTTTGTGGAGTTCTCGCTCGTAACGAGAGGGATTTTCCAAATAAATTACGCTGTCGAGCACCATGATATAAGCGGGCGGAGTTACGCCGGTTTCCCGCCACATCAAGTCGGTTTCGGAGATGACTCCTACCAACAAGTCATTCTCATCTACGACGGGAAGACCGCTAATGCGTCGATCGGCTAAAATTTTAATCGCTTCGTTCAAGGGCATTTCGGGTCGCGCCAAAATCGGCTCGCGGCTCATTACATCGGCTACTGTTTTTGGCATGATTAGCGGTTGATTGAGTTATCTCTCCTTATCGATCATATAGGCAAAGCGTGACACAGACTGAAGAAAGGCAGCTCTGCTGAAAGGATTAGTTTGAAGGTAGTAAAGAAGGAAAAAGTTTGAATGCCAGAATTTTGCTGTTTTTTCGATCGCACTATAAAATTCTGCCGTTTGCCGGACTCCAGCGGGCGATCGACCTGACAAGATTGTTAAGATATCTTAAATAGCGGATAAATCCTTACCAATGCCAGAATCTCCAGCCAGAGAACCAGACTCCCAACCAGAAGCGCGCTGTGTATTGGTTTGCCAGTATCAATCTTGCCTGAAAAATGGTTCAGCAGCAGTGCTAGCTGCTTTTGAAGCTCAACAAGTTGCCGGGGTGAAAGTGGAAGCCTGTAGCTGTCAGGGACAGTGCACCACTGGCCCGACTGTACGAGTTACCCCAGACGAAATTTGGTATTGTCGAGTTAAACCGAGTGATGTACTGTTAATTGTGGAAGAGCACCTCAAAGGGGGAAAACCTGTAGAGGCGCTGTTCAATCCGAGAATTCATGCGCGTTATTATTATTAATATTGACTTGATTCCGTGAAACTTCCAAGATCGGGCGCATCTAATTTTAATAGTTATTGCTAAGGAACTGACACTTTGAAAATCCAAGGAATTGCGCTTAGTTTGTTAGTCCTAATTCTGGGGCGTCCATCGGCGGTTGCTGCTCAAACGTCGGCGGTTGCTGGGGATATTTGTCCGGGGGAATTGGGGGCGCAAGTAGATGCGATCGCCAACCGTCCCGAATTTAGTCGATCGCGCTGGGGCATTTTGATTCAACCTCTATCTTCTACTACTACTCTCTACAGCCGCGACGCCCAAAAATATTTTATTCCAGCATCAAATGCCAAGCTGCTAACTACAGCGGCTGCTTTGCAGAAACTCGGTGCCGATTTTCGGATTAAGACATCGGTTTACAGCGGCGAAAACGGAAGTTTGTACGTTGCCGGCAGGGGAGATCCGAGCATTGCTGAGGCTCAGTTGAAATCCTTGGCGCAGCAGTTGAAGCAGCGGGGAATCAGTCAAGTTAACCAGTTGATTGGCGATGACAGCTATTTTCAAGGTAGTGCAGTCAATCCGAATTGGGAATGGGAAGACGCGCAAGCTGGCTACGGAGCGCCGATTAACAGTTTAATTTTCAATCAAAACGCGATCGACCTTTTATTGTCCCCACAGGCTCTGGGGCAACCTCTGAAAGTTACTTTTGCCGAACCAAAGCTGGCAAATCAGTGGCAAGTTCAGAACAATTCAGTAACAGTCGCCGAAAACGAATCCGAGTTTATTGAAATTGGCCGGGAGTTCGATCGACCTATAATTCGAGTGGGCGGACAGTTGAAAGTTGGTGGCGAACCTGAATCAGCTTATGTCGCAGTTGTCAACCCCGCTAATAATTTTTTGCAGTATTTTCAACAAGCCCTGGCGACTGAGGGAATTCCTGTTAAACAGGCTTTAGTGGCATCGGCTTCTCGCAATTTAAATCAAGAATTAGCGACCGTTGAATCGCCGCCACTGGCCCAATTGGTGAGAGAAACTAATCGCGAAAGCAACAATCTTTATGCAGAAGTCTTATTGAGATTGCTGGGAAAAGTTACAGGCAAGATGCCTCTGCCACAAGAGGATACAGGTGAAAGCGGTTTGAAAGAGCTAAAGGCAGTTTTAACTCAATTAGGAGTAAATCCAAACAGCTACATATTGGCCGACGGTTCCGGCTTGTCTCGGCACAATCTAATTACTCCAGAAGGCTTGGTGGAAACTTTGAGATTGATGGCTAATTCACCTGCTGCATCGATTTACCGCCAGTCACTGTCGATCGCTGGCGAGAGCGGCACTTTGAAAAATCGCTTTAACGTTACACCAAACCGCGTAAATTTGCAAGCGAAAACCGGAACTATGAGCGGAGTTTCGGCGCTGTCGGGATATATCGAAGTTCCGAATTACGAACCGCTGGTGTTTAGCATTATCGTCAATCAATCTGACCTATCGACTGCAAAAATGCGATCGGCAACGGACGAAATTGTGCTATTATTGAATCGCCTGCGCCGCTGTTAAAACAATACATTTAAGGTGAGAAAGTTAAGCTCAGTAGTTACACCTAAAACACCGGACACCCAAAAACCCTACAAGTTTTAAGTTTAATTAGATTGCAGTGGCGGTGCTCGAAAATCAGCTACAATAAAAGTAGAAAAATTAACAGCATTGGGCCGTTTCAGCCTGCTACCAGTCGGCGGGTTCTGTACTTCCCGAAAATAAGTCTAACTTTCCAACTATGAATTCTTTAGATTCCGAACAGCAACACATCTTTGTCGAAACCAATAACATCCGCCTGCACTGCGTTTCTCAAGGAGAAGGCGAGCTCGTTCTCCTCCTGCATGGGTTTCCAGAGTTTTGGTACTCTTGGCGTCATCAAATCCCTGCTTTAGCCCGTCATTTCAAGGTTGTGGTGCCGGATTTGCGGGGCTACAACGATTCCGACAAGCCGGAAAGCGGCTATGATTTAGATACGCTGAGCGCGGATATTCGCGGTTTGATTTCGAGCCTCGGTTATACAAAAGCTCACGTTGTAGGTCATGATTGGGGAGGGGCGATTGCGTGGCACTTAGCTCAAAAATTCCCTGAACAACTCAACCGCTTGGCAATTTTAAACGCTCCGCACCCGCAGCGATTCGTGCAGGAAATGGCGAGCAATTTAGATCAAATCCGTCGCAGTTGGTACGTTTTGGCATTTCAGGTTCCGGGCATTCCGGAATTGTTGATCCGGCAAAACTTGAAAGATTTTGTTCACAATGTTTTTCAAGGACAAGCTGTTCGCAAAGGATCTTTTAGTGCTGAGGAAACTAAGATTTATCAGACTGCTTTAGAAAAGCCGGGAGTATTAGCCGCCGCTATCAATTATTATCGGCAGATGTTTCACCCGCAGAGGCTTTGGAATTTGGGGCAGAAATTAGAACCTGTGACAGTGCCTACTTTGGTACTTTGGGGAGAAGAAGATGCGTTTTTGAGCCACAAACTTGTAGAAGGTTTAGACAGATTAATTACGGCTCCGTTTAAGTTAAAATTAGTTCCTCACTGTGGTCACTGGATTCAGCAGGAAGCGCCGCAAACGGTGAATCGAGAATTGCTGAGTTTTCTGAGAAATTCTTATCCTTCTGTGGCTTTGGCATAGAAAAAAATTAACGCTTGCACATAAGAACGGGCAAGATGCCCGTTCCACAAGAAGATTGAATTTTTGTGGAACGGGTATCTTGCCCGTTCTTAATATCTGACGCACCCTACTTAGGATCGCGAATTAAATAACTTACAATTTTAATTGTTATTGTGGGATGGGCGTCCCGCCCGTCCTTTTTGGACGGGC